>JAZAUJ010000073.1:0-5669 GCA_036342375.1 Anaerovoracaceae bacterium
CTGATCTCCCGCAAGGTAATGTCTGACATTATCCGCCGTGATCTCCGATCTGATTATCATAGCTTCATTCGTGGCGAACGCTACATGCGGAGTGAGCACGGTGTTCTTCGCGGTGACGAGCGGATAATCCGCCGGAAGAGGCGGCTCCATGTCGAATACATCGATGCCGGCCCCCGCTATCGCTCCGCTGTTAAGAGCATCCGCGAGCGCTTCGTTGTCGACTATCGGGCCCCTCGCGCAGTTTATGAATATCGCGGATCTCTTCATCTTTGATATTAGATCTCCGCTTATCATGCCCTTCGTCTCGGCATTGTTCGGCACATGGACAGTTAAGATGTCGCTCTCGCTCATGAGTTCGTCAAGAGGCACATACCTTACTCCCATGTCCTTCACTGCCTGCTTCTCTGTCCTGCTCGACGCGATGATATCGCATCCGAATACTTTCGCGATCTCTATGACGCGCGTTCCGATAGCGCCCGTTCCGATGACGCCGAGCGTCTTGCCCTTTATCTCGGGACCGACGAGCCCGTCCTTCGTGCCGCCGTTTCTCGCGCGTTCGTCGCACGGGATGATATTTCTGTACAGGCTGATGATAAGTCCGAATACGAGCTCAGCGACTCCATTCGTAGAATAGCCGGCTGCATTGCTCACTTTTATGCCTTTCGCGCGGCAGGCATCGAGATCCACATGGTCAACGCCCGTGAACGCTACAGCTATATACTTCGCTTTTTCGAACCCGTTTATCGCCTCCGCAGGAAGCGGCGTATTGTCATCTATAATGATATCTGCGTCTTTTCCGCGTGCTATTATTGCATCGACATCCGCGTCTCTTTCTGTGTAGTAAACGAATTCGTGCCCATCCGCCTTTATATCCGCCATATGATCCTGCACGACCTTTTCATCGACCGCCAGCGGCTCCAGGCAAACAATTTTCATAAATAACCACGCTCCTTTGTCAGAGACCTCCCCGCCGTCCGGCCGGGGAGGTCATAGTAATACCTTTGGATTATTTTACAGCGCTCTTTGCCGTTTCGCACAGCTGCGCGAACGCGGCAGCGTCGTTGACAGCCATCTCCGCGAGCATTTTTCTGTTTATGTCGATCCCGCTCTTCTTGAGGCCGTCCATCAGCCTGCTGTACGAGATACCGTTCATCCTCGCGCCCGCGTTTATCCTGGCGATCCACATCTGTCTGTACTGCCTCTTCTTGAGCTTCCTTCCCATCTGGGCGCTCCTGAGAGATCTCATGACAGCCGGGTTCGCAGCTCTGAATACTCTGCTCTTCGCTCCGTAGAAACCTTTCGCCTGCTTCAGTACCTTCTTGTGTCTCTTGTGTGCGTTCAAACCTTTTTTAACTCTTGCCATTTTGTCTGCCTCCTCACATTAAAGTCCCATCGAATTCTTGATTCTCTTCTGATCAGCCGAAGTAAGCGTCGTAGCCTGTCTCAGGCCCCTCTTCCTCTTCTGGCTCTTCTTTGTAAGGATGTGACTCTTATATGCCTTGTTTCTCTTGAGTTTTCCCGAGCCCGTCACTCTGAATCTTTTGCAGGCTCCTCTGTGAGATTTCATTTTCTTTCCAGCCATTTTTCTTTCCTCCTGTCGTTATTATCAAAATGTCTTTTATTTTTTCTTTTTCTTTTTGTCCGATTTCTGTACAAGGAACATAACAAGACTCCGGCCCTCGAACTTCGGTCTCTTTTCCACGTCCGCGAATTCGCTGACCTGCTCGGCGAAATTGTTTATAACGTCAAAGCCCTTGTCTTTATAATCTCTCTCTCTGCCCCTGAACCTGAGACTGACTTTTACCTTATCTCCGTTCTTAAGGAACTTCGTCGCAGTCTTCGCCTTCGTCTGCACATCATGCTCGCCGATGAACACCGACAGCCTGATCTCCTTCACTTCGGTCGTATGCTGCTTTTTTTTGGCTTCCTTTTCCTTTTTCTGAAGCTCGTAACGATATTTTCCGTAGTCGAGTATCTTGCACACCGGCGGGTTCGCGTTCGGCGACACGCAGACAAGATCCAGATTCTGTTCCTCCGCGATGTCCAGCGCCTCCGATTTGCTCATTATACCCAGCTGCTGGCCGTCGCCGCTTATGACGCGGACCTCTTTCGCACGGATATCATCGTTTATGTATGTAGTTCCCTTACTAATTTTCTGCACCCCCTGCTCTGTAAATTAAATAAGGCGGACAAAAGTCTTATCCGCCTCAACTGTCACCTTTCCGGTGGTATCTTCGTTATTGACCATGCAAGCCTTCGCCGGCAGGTGAGAAGCGGATGACTTCTTCTTTATCACGCGATAACTATATCAGACGCCCGCGCGGGTGTCAAGAAAATTCATCAATGCGAGGCCGCGCATTGATGTTTCCGCCTACATATGTTATTATTCTCCTGCAACAGAATATGATCTGCCGCCGGGCAGATCCGCAGACAAGTATCGGAACCTGTATCGTTAGGCCTTAGAAGATGCGGGATGACGGTGCTTTTTCTTTTAAGGAGGACTGTAAAATGAAATGGATCTATCTCGGCCTGGCAGGCATCCTGGAGATCACATGGGCTGTTGGGATGAAGTATTCAGAGGGATTCACCGTACTGATCCCCAGCATCGTGACTATAGCTGGGTATCTCGCGAGCGCGGTGTTCCTTTCGCTGGCAATGCGGGGGATCCCGCTCGGCACTGTGTACGCCCTGTGGACCGGCATCGGCATCATCGGAACTACACTGTTCGGGTATTTCGTATTCCATGAACCGCTCGGCGCCGCGCAGGTGATCTGCATCGCGATGATCGGAGCGGGGATAACAGGACTGAGGCTGCTCTGACGCGCTCGTAACTTCCTGCCGGCGCTCCTCAGCCGCTGACCGGAAATATAAAATCAGGGGAAATCAGCCTGCGACTGATTTCCCCTTTTTTCACTGGTTTATCGATGTCCGCTCTGACTGCGCCCCGCCGGGTCACAGTTCTTTCTTCCAGAGCCCGTGCAGATTGCAGTACGCGTACACAGCGGACGGCTTGCAGCACTCGACGTTGAATTCCGCCTTCGGCTCATCGCCCGGTTTCAGATAAGCGATCTGGCCGCAGCACTCACAGTCGACATAGATCCATTCGATATAATGCTTGTCTTCCATTGGATGCGCGGTCTCCCCGACCTGCACTTTCACGCTGTCTCCGTCGACTGTTACAGCCGGCACGTGCTTCTCGACAGCTGCATCCTCGGTATTAGCTTTGAGTTCCGTCATGGGCTGTCCGCAGCATGAGAGCGGCCCGCCGCCCTCCGACGTGATCATGACAACATTCCCGCATACATTGCACTTATAGAATTTCGCTTTCATTCAATACCTCCTTTGTACAGTGGCGTCCCGCCGGGACGCGGCTGGTATTGTTTTTATACCATGAATGCGGCATGCGAAACGTTTTTTATACATTGAGTAAAAAAACAGATGCCCCGCGAATCGCGGCGGAGCATCCGTAAATCGCATCTGCTCTTCCCGGTATATCAGCCGAGAACGTTCTTCATGATCTCAACGCCTTCTTTGAGTTCCGGCACGCTTATAGTAAGCGGCGGGAGCAGCCTGACTTTGTCAGCCGCGGTAAGCGTGAGCAGGCCGTTTTCAATAAGTTCGGCCGCCACTTCATCGGCCTTGCGCGTTTTGAATTTTACGCCTATCATCAGTCCGAGGCCCGTGGTCCCTTCGACTTCATCGAGCTTCTCGAGTTCGTCCCTGATATACGCGGCCTTCTTCTTCACCTCGGCCATGAGTTCATCATCAATGCGGTCAACAACATAATTCGCGCCCGCGCATACAGCCGGGTTCATAGCGAATGTGCTGCCCTGTTCGCCCGGCTTAAGAAGATCGCACGTCTTTTTGCCGCATATCGAACCGCTGATCGGAAGGCCTCCGCCGACGCCTTTCGCGAATGTGACGATATCCGGACGGACGTCGTACTGCTGATACGCGAAGAACGTACCTGTCCTGCCAGCTCCGGACTGCACCTCGTCAATGATGAGTATTATGTCCTTTTCATCGCAGAGCTTCTGCACGCCGGCCGCGAAATCCTGATCGAGCTCCGTCAGTCCTCCTTCGCCCTGTACCATTTCCATAATGATCGCGCACGGGTCGTTCTCTTCCACCGCCTTCTTCATGCTTTCGATATTGTTCGCTTCAGCATAGGCGAAACCGGGAGCGTAAGGAGCGAAATCTTCAGAGTGGAACCTGTCCTGCCCGGTCGCCGTGATCGTAGCGAGCGTGCGCCCGTGGAAAGAATTCACGAGTGAGATAACGGCGTTCTTCCTGTGATCCGCGACGGTGTTCCCGTATTTTCTCGCGATCTTTATCGCCGTCTCATTCGCCTCGCCGCCCGTATTATTATAGAATATCTTTTCCAGGCCCGTTATCTTCACCAGTTTCTCCGCCAGCACAACGCCCGGTTCGGAATAGAACACGTTCGAGCAGTGCTGGAATTTTTTCAGCTGGTCCGTGACCGCCGCGACCCAGCCGGGATCCGAGAATCCGAGCGAGTTCACGCCGATGCCCGCCGAGAAATCTATATATTTTTTCCCGTCTTTGTCATAGGCCGTCGCGTTTTCGCCGTGGTCTATCACGACATCGAAACGCCCGTATGTTCCAAGGAGATATTTGCTGTCCGCCTGTTTTACCTGTTTACTGTTCATTGTAATACCTGCTTTCTTCTTCGCTGAGTATCGCCGTGCCGACACCCTTGTCCGTGAAAATCTCCATGAGGAGCGAATGTTTCGTCGTACCGTTTATAATGTGCACCCTTTTTACGCCGTTTCTTACGGCATCAATGCAGTTATTCAGTTTCGGGAGCATCCCGCCGCTGATCCTTCCTTCTTTAATGAGCTGCTCTGCTTCCGAGACATAAAGTTCTGAAATAACCGATTCCGGATCGTCCGCATCGAGGTACACCCCGTCTATATCCGAGAGGAACGCGAGCTTGTCGGCGTTCAGAGATTCCGCTATAGCGCTCGCGACGTAATCCGCATTGATGTTATATCCCTGTCCGTCCTCGCCTATCCCTATCGGATAGACGACAGGCAGGAAATCATCGTCCAGCATATGCTGCAGGATCTCTCCGTCCACGCTGACTATATCTCCGACAAAGCCGATATCCTTTCCGCCCGGCATTTTCTTTTTCGCGGTGATGAGTCTGCCGTCCTTGCCGCTGATGCCGACCGTACGCACGCCGAGTTCGACGCCGATGGAAACGAGCTCCTTGTTCACTTTCCCGAGCACCATCTCGGCGACCTCGAGCGTTTCGGCGTCCGTTATCCTGAGCCCGTTGTAGAATTCCGGCTCGATGCCCAGCCTGCCGACCCACCTGCTTATTTCCTTTCCGCCGCCGTGTACTATTATAGGCTTGAGCCCTACAAGTTTCAGGAGCACGACGTCGGCTATGACGCTCCGCTTGAGCTCGCTGCTCTCCATCGCCGCGCCGCCGTATTTCACGACAACAGTCGACCCGTTGAATCTCCGAATGTACGGGAGAGCCTCGATAAGCACGTTCGCGCGCTCCGTATACTGATCGTTCACCATCCTGTCCTTTCCCTTTCCTGAATATATTTCGTCTTCCGCGTCTTTTCTCAATAACATTATGACCTGTACTCTCCGTTTATCTTCACATAATCGTATGTGAGATCGCAGCCCCACGC
>JAZAUJ010000074.1:0-5648 GCA_036342375.1 Anaerovoracaceae bacterium
CGTCTTCTGTTATTGTCCGCTCTCCGCCTATGTTGAATATCTTTACCAGCAGTTTTTTCCAGCCTGAAAAAATCGCGTTCAGCGGCGTGAGCACGATCATGATCCCGTGCGCCGCGGGCTCCGCGAACTTCGCGAACTTCTCAGGCTCTTCCTTCGCCAGCGCCTTTGGAGATATCTCCGCGAACACGAGCACCACCAATGTCACGACAATAGTGGAGTATGTCGGGCCGAGCCGCGAACCGAATATGCCGATGAATAATGCCGTCGAAATAGCCGTCAGCGTGATATTCGCGATATTGTTCCCTATCAGTATAGTCGTCAGAAGTTTGTCGTACTGATCGGAAAGCTTCAGCACCTTTTTCGCGCGGCCGTCTCCGTCGGCAGCGGCGTTTTTCAGTTTTATCCTGTTCATGCTCGTGTACGCCGTCTCCGTCGCCGAAAAATACGCGCTCAGAGCAACGAGCAGTATCATTACCGCCACAGTCAATACCGTGTGGCTGTCCATTATTTTTTCCCCCTTGCGTATCGTTATGATTATATATGAAAACGCGGGAAAAATAAAGGCATTGATGCTCATAGGGGGCGGCATGAAGCACGCGGCGCTCCGGCCGCCCGGAGCGCTGCACGCCTTTCGGAACAAAATCCGCTGTTTCGGCATATTTTTGTTCTCCGGGAATAGTTTTTTTAAACAAATAAGCGATTTTTTCGTTATTTTTTTGCGGAACCGGCCGCTCATAAGGTATAATATTAAACAGGCGGAAAGCGCCCCCGCACGGGACGCGCGCCGAAAAGTTGTATGTTTCGATAACTTACCGGAAAGGCTGGTGACCAAATGGATATCAGGAAAATGTATGAAGAAAAGAAAAAAACACCGGAGCAGCTCGCAGAATATGTGCAGGCGGGCGACAAGATCTCGAGTATATCATCTACGGGAGAACCTCCGGTGCTCGTGCGGGCGATAGTAGAGCATATAAAGAAAAACAGACTCGAAGGCTGCAAATATTCTATGTGCCATATGCTCCCGCGCGGTCTCGGCTATGAGGACCCGGAGATGGAGGGGCTGCTCACGCCCGTAAGTTATTTCTTCGGGGGAAGCGAATGCAGGGGCATGTGCCGCGAAGGCCGGGCCGACTTCATACCGAACCACCTTTCAGAACTCGGAAGCATCATAAAGAACTACTGGAAACCGCGCATTGCCGTAATGCTCGTATCGCCTATGGACGAGCACGGATATTTCAGCTGCGGCGTAAGCCGGGTGGACGGGAAAGAACTTATCGAAGCAGCGGACATAGTCCTGCTTGAAGTCACGCCGAACATGCCGAGAGTCCTCGGCGATTCATTCGTACATATTTCGGAGATCACAGGCTTCTGCGAGACTGATTCCGAACTTCCCGATATCCCGCTCGCCGAAGCGACGCCCGAAGACGAGAAGATCGCGGGCTTCATCGCCGAGCGGGTCCCCGACGGCGCCTGCCTGCAGCTGGGCATCGGCAGGATGCCGGACGCCGTAGGCGCGCTTCTCAAGTCAAAGCGCCATCTCGGGATCCACACGGAAATGTTCTGCACGAGCATGTATGAACTCGTTAAGGCCGGAGCTGTCGACAACAGCATGAAGCAGACGCACAGGGGCACGTCCATATATGCGTTCGCGGCCGGCACGAAGGAAATGTACGGATATCTCAATGACAATCCGGCAGTGGCGGCGTACCCGGCGGCTTACGTCAACGACCCGTGCAATATAGCGAAAAACGACAATGTCGTTTCCATAAATGCCTGCCTCGAGGCGGATATTTTCGGGCAGGTCTGCTCTGAGTCCATCGGACCGGTCGAGATAAGCGGATCCGGCGGGCAGCTCGACTATGTGCGGGGCGCGAAGATGTCGAAGGGCGGCATCAGCTTCCTGGCGATGCATTCGACCGCGAAGCACGGCACGATCTCTACGATAAAATCAATGCTGACACCGGGAGCGCGCGTAACAGTCCCGATGAACGACACGGACAATATCGTGACGGAATACGGCGTCGCCGAGCTGCGCGGAAAATGCGCGTCGGACCGGGCAAAGGCGCTCATCGCGATAGCGCATCCCGACCAGCGTGACCGGCTGACATTCGAGGCGAAAAAGATCGGGCTCATGATCTGACGGGGCGCGAAAATGACATACGGTATGCCGGCCGGAAGGCCGGCATTTTTTTGCCGGAGCCGCGTCATAATAAGAACGCGCAGGTCCGCCATGCGAAATTTGAAAATCACCGGTACGTGTTGTAAAATATTTATTTATGGAGGACAACATGCCAAAAAATTCATTCAGAGAACTCGCGGCAGGCGCAGGACTCCGCGACAGAGAAAAACTTACAGAAAGACACAGTGATATCCCGGACCGCCCGGATGACATCCGGAGCGCGTACGCGAGAGACGAGACAAGGATACTTCACTGCCGGGCGTTCAGGCGGCTGAAGCATAAAACGCAGGTGTTCCCGAACATCGAGAACGACCATATATGCACGCGCATGGAACATGTGCTGCACGTCGCGTCGGTGGCGGGGACGATATCCGATTATCTCGGGCTCGACAGGGACCTCACGCGCGAGATAGCGCTCGGGCACGATATAGGGCACGCGCCGTTCGGGCATGAGGGGGAAAAGCTGCTCAACCAGCTGTCACAGAAAAAGCTGGGCGAACCGTTCAGGCATGAAAGCAACGGCCTCCGATTCGCTGACAAGATAGAGCTGCTCGAGAATTTCGACGGCACGTTCAACAATCTCGGGCTGACATACGCTGTCCGCGACGGCATCGTATGCCACACGGGCGAAGCGGAATACAGGCCTCTCCGCCCGCGGGAGGAACTCGGGGACCTTGAAGAGATAGCCGATGATCCGGACGCCGGAAGCGCTGAGCCCGCGACGTGGGAAGCCTGCGTCGTAAAGATCTCCGACAAAATAGCGTACCTGGGGCGCGATATCGAAGACGCGAAAGCGCTCGGTTTCCTCGATACGGGTGAACTCGCGGAGCTTACGGAAATGGCGCGCGAGACGGGGCGCGGCGCGATAAATACCACGATGATAATGCACGAGCTTATCTCTGACATCTGCAGGAACAGCGACCCTGACGCGGGTATAAGGCTTTCGGACAGCGCGGCTGAAAACATGAGCAGGCTGACGGACTTCAATTACTCCCACATCTACAACGATTCGCGCCTGAGGCCGTACAGCAGATTCGCGCATTCAGTCATTGCCGAGATATATAACATGCTGATACAGTTCTACGCGGGCGCCGAAACAATAGACGCGCTCCGCGCAGTGAAACGTGACTACCCGGTCGTTGTCGGCGAATTCATAAATTCGCTGCGCCGGTGCAGCGCGATAGATTCGCCCGTAGAGTACAGGAATGAAAAGATCTACGGCACGCTCTCGTCGCAGGAGACGTACATGCGCGCGATCGTGGACTTTATTTCTGGAATGACTGACAGATATTCTGTCAGGGCATATGAAGAACTGCTGAAATATTAAAGGAGATCATAATGGCCGGTAAATACGACGACAGAATAAATAAATACGGAAGTTTCTTTTTCGTCAGGAACATAAGCGGCGAACTGTATGACAGGATACGTGCGGTCGAGACCGCCGCCGTGGAATCGCCGGAAACGATGGGCGACACCGCGCGCGACGCACTCGAATGGTTCCTTGAAAACATATCCCTTAGGTTCAATAATCTGAACTGGGAGGAATGCCGCGATTATTACAACGGCAGGCATCCTGCCCATCCGGGGGAAACGAAGCTGCACATCCTGATCTGGTGCGCGTATGAAGTAAAGCAGATCCCTGTAAATGTGAACATCTTCCCGGAAAGATACAAGGACGGAAAGCGGAAGAAAACGAGGAACATGGACTTCATGGACAAGTTCTGCGACGACTGGGGCGCCGAGCTTCCGAAGGCGAACTACAAGCGCAAATTCAAGAATTCCCCGCGGAACATAGTGCTGTTCATGCAGTCGTTCTACTACATCATCAGCGGCTACTTCCAGTTCTATCATAAGGCGCCGGACGACCTGCCCGACTACGACTATAAAGTCTCTCTCGGACTGACCGCGCCTGTGGATGTGGAGAATCTTGAGTCTCCCGAACAATAAATGAGATCATTATCGCAAAAACTGAGATCCGGACCCGCATGGGTCCGGATCTTCTGATATTGAGTTTCGGCCGTCATACAGGCCTTCCGTGATATTCCTATCTGTCTTTTCCGCTGAACGTGAAATACTTATTCCCGTATATCTTATTGCTTACGATCTCGTCTTTATATCTGTATTCTATCATATCAGAAACCGTCACGAACTGATAACCCTTTTTCTGAAGGGCGGGTATCATTTTGTCGATCGCCTCCACGGTCGACGGGTAAATGGAATGGAGCAGAACGACCCTTCCGTCCAGATCGCCGCCGGCCATGACATTGCGCATCGTCTTCTTTACATTTCTGTTCGCCCAGTCCCGCGAATCCACTGACCACAGGATGCACGGAAGATCTATGCTGTTTTCCAGATCCTGCGTGATCACGCCGCCGGGCGGCCTGAACAGTGTCGGTTCGCAGCCTGTCGCCTTTTTTATCGTCTCGCGGCTCTTTTCGATATCCGCGAGCGCCCTGCTGCGTTTCACAGACGTCAGATACAGATGGCTGTATGAATGCGTGCCGATCTCGCAGTCCTGCGCGAGCTCGCGCTTCAGCAGCCTCCCGCTTCCCGGCATCCTGTCAATATTTATCCCGAGTTCGAAGAATGTCGCTTCAGCGTGATATTTTTTAAGGATATCGAGTATCCGGCCTGTATACCTCGACGGGCCGTCGTCAAACGTGAGCGCCACCATCTTCTTCGTCGTATCGATGCGGCATACGCCTATATCATCACGCAGATAACCTTTCAGATCCCTGTATTTTATTTCGCACCACGCGACGCCGTTATCACGCCCGCTGCTTATCACAGACGCATTGTCAAAATAATATCTTACGCCGGTATTCGTGAGAACGAACTTCCCTGCGAAAGTATCCGGATCTGTCTTATCGCGCCAGCCGTCTTTGAGATCTGACCCGTATTTTTTACGGAGCGCGCGCTCCACAAGTCCGCGCTCGGCTTCCGCGTAATCGCCTTTGAATATGCGTTCCTTTCGTACATCAATGCCGGTCTGCGTCGAAAAATTATACGCTGTCACGTGTGTCCCCCTGACGCCCATATTCCTGCCTCCGGCATCGGTGGACTCATATTTCGTTAATATAACGACTCCGACCGCGCTGTACGGAGTATTGAACGTGCTGTAGTCGGTCAGCATGCACGCCCTGCGTCCGCCGCTGCGCGAGTTCCGGTATTTTTCAAGGAACATGGTCTTTTCGGCGCCGGACGCCCTGCGGATCACTTTGTTAGACACTCCTGTTTTCAGGACAGGCAGCGATATCGCAGTACTGGCCGTTTTTCCGTACCGGATCTCCTGCTCGCCGCGTCCGACAGACTGCTCCATGTCGTTATTCCTGAAATAATCCGCGGCATATGACGCGAATGACGATTCGTCGCGGTAACCCGCCGACGTTATCATGTGTACGATGAGAACAGAAACGGCGATCAGCAGTGCTGTGATCACAAGCATTGCTGCCGCGCGCTTCTTAAATCC
>JAZAUJ010000075.1:0-5582 GCA_036342375.1 Anaerovoracaceae bacterium
CAATGATGAAATCTGTCATCGGTGACAGGAAAGACCTGTCACCAACGAGAAAAACGGTCATCGGTGACAGGAAAATACCTGTCACCAACGTGTAATTCAGCCACAGGTGACAGGAAATCTACCTGTCACCAACGCGAAAAACGGTCATCGGTGACAGGAAATACCTGTCACCAACGCACAAAATGATCATCGGTGACAGGAAATCCGCGTCTCCAGCTTATAAAACAGGAAGCGACCCGCCTCCAGATCTCAGCGCAGTGCCGACTCCTTCCGTATGAATTCAAAACCCGCCGCTGCTCTTTCTTCTATAGCGGCCCGCCCTCCGCTATGTTATAATCAAACCGTGAGACCGGACTCGAAAACCCACCCGAAAAATCGGATAGAGATAAGATCGAGAACAGGCAGACCAAACCGGCTCCGCCCGAAAAATCAGACCGCAAGATCATACCGTGAACTCATACCTGGAGTTCAGACCGTGCGACCTGACCGCGACATCGGCCCGCGAGTTCGGACCGCGACATCAGACCGCATGACCTGACCGCGATATCGGCCCGCGAGTTCTGACCGCGACATCGGACCGGGGACCGACACAACGAACCGAAACCAAACGCCAAACCGAAACCAAACACCGAACCGAACTCAAAATCCAATTCGGAGATAGATTATGAGAGAAATCAATGCGAAGCAAATAGAAGACGCTGTAGCCGGGCTCTGCGAGCGCACGAACCTGACCCTGCCCGGGGACGTCAGGGCGGCGATCGCGGAGCGCGCTGAACAGGACAGCTCGGAAACGGCGAGGGGCATTCTGCGCCAGATCGTCGAAAACATCGAGATCGCAGGGGAGGAGAGTATCCCGCTTTGTCAGGATACCGGACTCGCCTGTGTTTTTTTGGACATCGGTCAGGAATGCGCCGTGACCGGGGGCTATATCGGCGATGCCGTGAACGAGGGCGTCAAACGCGGATACACAGAAGGATACCTGCGCAAGTCAGTGGTCAGGGACCCGGTCAGGCGCGGGACCACGGGAGACAACACGCCTGCCCGGATCATATACAGCATCGTCCCGGGCGACCGGATCAGGATCACCCTGGCCCCGAAAGGATTCGGCTCTGAAAACATGAGCAGGATCAAAATGCTGACCCCGGCGGCCGGAGAAGACGGCGTAAAGGACTTCGTCGTTGATACTGTCAGAGAGGCCGGCGGAAGGCCCTGCCCGCCGATCGTTGTCGGAGTCGGGATAGGGAGCACATTCGACGGGTGCGCACTGCTTGCGAAAAAAGCGCTGCTCGTCCCGCTCGGCGAAAAAAACCCGGACCCGTATTACGCCGCCATGGAGGACGAACTGCTCGGGAGGATAAACGACCTCGGCATAGGCGTCCAGGGCTTCGGCGGCGACACCACCGCGCTCGCGGTGAAGATAAAGACAGCGCCGACTCACATTGCCGGGATGCCGGTCGCCGTAAACATCAACTGCCACGTGAGCAGGCACGAAACTGTGGAAATCTAGGAGAATCAATGCAGAAGAAACTCAGCGCTCCATTTACGAAGGAGAAAATCAGAGATCTGCGCGCCGGCGACAGCGTGCTGATAACAAGGACGCTTTATACCGCAAGGGACGAAGCGCATATGAGGATGCTCGAAGAATACGACCGCGGGACGCCGCTGCCGTTTGATATAGTTGACGCAATAGTGTATTATGTCGGACCGTCCCCCGCAAGACCAGGGCAGGTCATCGGGTCAGCGGGACCGACATCCAGCTACAGGATGGACCCGTTCGCGCCAAGGCTGCTCGAAATGGGCATGGCCGGTATGATAGGAAAAGGACCGCGTTCGCCGGAAGTGATCGAAGCGATAAAGAAAAGCGGCGGCGTCTATTTTGCCGCCATTGGGGGCGCCGGCGCTCTCATCTCAAAAAGCATAAAGAGCGTTCAGCTCATTGCTTACGAAGACCTCGGGACCGAGGCTGTGAGGAAACTCGAAGTAGAAGATTTTCCCGCCGTCGTCGCGGTCGACCCGCTCGGGAACGACCTGTACGCCGCGCGGTGAGCCGGGATGGGGCCGGAGACTGACCGCACGCCGGCCGAAAAACCGATATTGCTGCCGTTATCTTATCCGTTTTCCAGGAGGTATTTCTGATGTATGACATGGATTTTCTCAGACTTCTTTCCAAGGATTTTCCGAACAGAAAAGCCGCTACCAGCGAGATCATAAATCTCCGGGCCATCATGGCATTGCCGAAGGGGACGGAATATTTCCTTTCGGACATACACGGGGAGTTCGACGCGTTCAACCAGATAATCAGGAGCGCGTCAGGTACGATCAAGGCGAAGATAGACGAGCATTTCGGGCAGGATATGAACGACGAGCAGCGGGAGAACCTCGCGGCGCTCATATACAATCCCGAAGCGGAGATCGCGCGGAGGAAAAAAGACGTGCCGGATTTCGAACAGTGGTGCAAAGAAAATATCTACGCATTGATAGTGGTATGCCGGTCCGTTTCGACGAAGTATACGCGGTCGAAGGTGCGTAATACGCTGCCGAAATACTGGGCGTACTCTATAGACGAGCTCCTGCACGCGGACGACGAAGAAAACAAGGCGAGGTATTACAGCGAGATCATCCAGTCCGTGATAGACAGCGGCATGGCTGAGGATTTTATCTGCGAGATGGCGAGGGCGGTGTCACGGCTTGCGGTGGACAGCCTGCACATCATCGGCGACGTGTTCGACAGGGGAGCACATTCAGACGACATCATGGATTTCCTGATAGATTATGACGATGTCGATTTCCAGTGGGGGAACCATGACATCCTGTGGATCGGCGCCGCCTGCGGGAACTGGGCGTGCATGACGAACATGCTCAGGATAAATATACGTTATTACAACTTCGACATGCTCGAAGTGGGCTATGGGATAAACCTGAGGCCGCTCTCGCAGTTCGCGAGGGAAGTGTACGGAGACGATCCGTGCGAGGTGTTCAGGCCGAAGATCCTCGAGCGCTCGAAGTTCGACGAGGTGTCGTCCGACATGGCGGCGAAGATGCATAAAGCGATCGCGATCTGCCAGTTCAAGGTCGAGGGG
The DNA here is from genome assembly GCA_036342375.1 of Anaerovoracaceae bacterium. Taxonomy (GTDB): domain Bacteria; phylum Bacillota; class Clostridia; order Peptostreptococcales; family Anaerovoracaceae; genus JALCRY01. Next base: position 3,081 of record JAZAUJ010000075.1, read on the forward strand.
CAGCGCATAAAGGCGCATCCGGAGTACGGCCTTGAGAGCAGGCTGCTGCTCGACAAGATAGATTTTAAGAATGGGACTATTGACATTGCCGGGAAGACATACGAGATGCTCGATATGAATTTCCCGACAGTCGATCCGGATGACCCCTACAGGCTCACAGAAGGGGAGGAAAAACTTCTTAAGAGCCTCGCGGCGTCCGTCATGCGGAGCGAAAAACTCCAGCGTCATATCGCGTTCATGATGACGCACGGGTCGATGTATAAGATAATGAACAACAACCTGCTGTACCACGGATGCATCCCGATGGACGAAGACGGCAATTTCCTCGAGATCACGCTGAACGGCAGGACATACAGCGGCAGGGCATTGTTCGATTATCTCGACGAGCAGGTCAGGCGGCTTTACTTCACGCGCAGGGAGTACGACGGGAACGGCGACAACGGAGACCTCATATGGTACCTGTGGCTCGGCCCGCGTTCGCCGTTCTTCGCGAAAGACCAGATGACGACATTCGAGCGGCTTTATATCGCCGACAAATCGACTCATGTCGAGAACGCGAATCCGTACTATTCGCTCATATCGAAGCGCGAGACCGCGGAAAAAATACTGAGGGAATTCGGACTTGATCCGGAAGTATGCCACGTCATAACGGGCCATGTGCCTGTCAAGATCAAGGACGGCGAGAGCCCGATAAAGGCCGGAGGGAAACTGTTCATCATCGACGGCGGCATATCGAAAGCATATCACAAGACGACAGGCATTGCCGGTTACACATTCATATACAACTCGAGATTCATGGCGCTCGCGGAGCACAAGCCCTATGAGCCGCTCCAGCCGGACGGGACGCAGGTATTCCATTCGCCCGTGATGCACACCGTCGAGGTGCTGCCGAGCAGGATGATGGTGCGCGACACCGAGCAGGGCGTCGAACTCCAGAAACAGGTCGAAGAGCTTCGTTCGCTGATCGAAGCGTATAAGGACGGCAGGATAAAAGAAAGATATTGATGGATAAAAGCAGACTTCTCACGATCGGCCAGTTCAGCCGGCTGACAGACATTAAGCGCGACCTCCTGCGCCACTACGATAAGATCGGCCTGCTAAGACCGTCCGTCCGGGACGATGAAACAGGCTACAGATACTATGACGTTTCGCAGCTGTGGGTCGCTGACATGATATATCTCCTGCGGAAGCTTGATGTGCCTCTCGGCGAGATAAAATCAATGCTCGCGAGCGCTGATAATGACGAGGTGGTGGACGCGCTGGCCCGCGTGAAGTCGAGGGCCCTCAGAATGCGCGACTACTATGAGCGCGTCGCGGACGATATCGACTGGTACGAAAATCAGAACGACCTCCTGAGAAGGGCGCAGCCCGATGACGACGTCGAAGTCATCAGATACGAACCGCAGACTGTAATATACGGCGAAGAGACTGAAAACAGCGACCAGCATATGAACCTCGAATACGCCATCGCGGATTTCCACCAGCTGTTCGGGACGTTCCGGAGGCATTACGGGTTCTTTCTCGATGAAGCGGATGTCAGAAAGGGCATCTTCCGCAAGCGCGGAGAGTTTCTCGGATACGAAAGGTTCCAGATAGAAGAAGTGTACGGCGAGCCCGTGTTCACGATCCCGGGCGGGGAATACGCGTGCCAGAACCTCGAAGACAAAGGCGGCAGGATGGACTTTTCGGCATTGATGCGGTGGCTCGGTGAAAACGGCCGCGAAGCCGATCTTTACATCGCGGACGAGATAGGACTGCAGCTGCTGCCGAGCGAAAAACAGTCGCGCGTGTTCCTCATAAGAGCCCACCTGAAAGAGGAATAAAAAAACTCAGGATTTTTTCAAAAAAGGTATTGACCCTGGAACTGTTCCAGGGTCTATTTTCTTTTTGAGGTAAAAATGTGAGAGCCGAAAAAACTATACAAATCGGGAGAGAATGATGAGAAAGTATATGATCTGCGCCGTTCTGGCAATACTGTTTTTCAGCGTCAATACGCCCGCCGCGAAGATAGCGACGGACGGGATAAATAATTTTCAGGTATTATTCATTTCATTCGGGGTCGCGGCTATGCTTCTGACCGCGGTGTGCGCGAAAACCGGCAGACTGAAGAAGGCCGCGTCATACGGCGCCCGCGACTACGCTGTCATGGCATTGCTGGGGATGATCGGCACATTCGGGAACAACCTGCTCCTGTTCGCCGGAGTGGAGAAAATCTCGGTGCAGAACGCGACGATAATAAACTACCTGTGGCCGGTCGTCGCGATCGCCGCGGGAGTGATATTCCTCCACGAAAAGATGACCCTGAAAAAAGTCGCCGCGGTGCTCCTGTCAATGACCGGCATCGTGCTCGTGGCGACGCAGGGCGACTTTTCCGGATTCAGCTTCGGCAGCATCGAGGGGATACTCTGCTGCTTCGGCGGCGCGCTTACATACGGCCTGTTCTGCACCCTTAACAAAAAATTCGATTACGACGAACTGATCAGCATGTCGGTCTACTTCTGG
>JAZAUJ010000076.1:0-5581 GCA_036342375.1 Anaerovoracaceae bacterium
CATTGAACCTCGACGAACGCTTCACGGAGAGAGAATGGACTGTGATGTCTTCCGGACCGAGTTTTCTCACCTCGTCCAGAGAATATCTGAAGTCATCAATGCCCTCTCCCGGAAGTCCCGCGATCATATCCATATTTACCGCGACGTCCGCAGCTCGCCTCGCTGTCATCATGGCGAGGCGTATGTCATCGCTCGTGTGATCTCTTCCTATCAGTTCAAGCGTGCGGTCATTCATCGTCTGCGGGTTTATGCATATCCTGCCGGCCCCGCGTCTCCCGGCGTCCCGCACCTTGCGCTCAGTGATGGTATCGGGCCTGCCCATCTCGACTGTGAATTCACGCGTCGATCCGTCTCTGAACAGATCTCCTGTCAGAGCGAGCAGGCGGTCAAAATCATCTTCGCTCAGCGAGGACGGCGTCCCGCCGCCGATGTATATCGACTCGCACGTGAGGCCCGCCGACTTCATTTCCCGGGACACATATCTCATTTCCTTTTCCAGCGCGGAAAGATACCGCTCTATTTCGGGATAATCGCATTGATTTGAGGCGAAACTGCAGTAAAGGCATCTCGTCGGGCAGAACGGTATGTCTATATACACAGCCGCAGAGCCCGGCGCCGGCGTCCCGAACACTTCACGCTGCAGCCTGTATACCTCCGCCGCGAGGTCAGCCTTCTCTTCGCTGACATAGTAGTCTTTCACAAGCAATGCGCGGGCCTCGCCTGCCGGATCTTCCGCCCGGCCCGCTTCTTCACGCGCCAGCTTCGCGATTTTTTTCACAGGCTTCACGCCCGTTAGTATGCCCCAGGGCAGCGTCTTTCCCGTTTTGTCGGAAAGCGCCTCGTATATCTCGCGCCTGAGTTCGTCCGCTGTGCCTTTCTGCCTGAACACGGCGTCCGCGGAACCCGGTCCGGTCATCTCGAACTCGTCCGGCCTGAGGAAGAGCTTTATGAGCTCCTCGAATTCATTCTCATTCTTAACGCCTGTGAGTGCGATCTTATACAAAAGGATTGTTCTCCTTCTCGAATCCTATGCTCGTCTCCTGCATGTGGCCCGGCAGGACCCTCGTGTCGTCGGGCAGCACGAACAGTTTTTCATGTATGGAACGTACGAGATCCTCATACGAACCGCCTTCGAAATCCGTGCGTCCTATGGACGCGCAGAACAGCGTGTCTCCGCTGAACACGACGCCGTCCGTGATAATGCACATCCCGCCCGGGCTGTGTCCCGGAGTCATCGTGAATCTCAGATGTATGCTGCCGACGTCGAGCGTGTCGCCCTCGTCGACCGTGATATCAGGCGTTACTGATACAGCGGTGCCCGTCCACATCTTCGACTGGTTTTTTTCGGGATCCTCAAGCATCGGCACTTCGTATTTCGACGCGACCACCTTGATATCGGGATATTTCTCCCTGTACTGCTGCACGCCGCCGATGTGATCGGAATGTCCGTGCGTCAGGATGATATATTCAGGTACGCAGTCGTTCGCTTCTATCCTCTTCACCATCATATCGTCGTAGCCGCCCGGGTCGACAATAAAACATTTTCCGGTGCCTTCGTCGCAGACGAGGTATGTATTTACATACAGGAATCCGCTCGGTATTTTTTCTATTTTCATATCCCACCTACACTGCATGTGACCTGAACACTTCGAGCACACTCGGTATGCCCTTGATGTTCAGCATCAGCTTGTCTATCTGATCTATACTTGTAATAGAGACGGTGAGCCATATCGTGGCCACTCTGTTCTCGCCTATCCTCGTGTTCACGCCCGTGATCCTCACATCCATCGCCTCGCATACGCGAGAGATGTCGGAGAAAAGGCCCTTCCTGTCATCGCACAGGATCGTGATGCCGGCGTCGTATTCCACGCCGCCCATATCGGCCCATTCGACCTCTATGAACCTTTCCTTATTTTCCTCCGGCATCGAAAGTATATTGACGCAGTCTTTCCTGTGGACAGACACGCCGCGTCCCTTCGTGATGAACCCGATGATATCGTCGCCGGGGACAGGATTGCAGCAATGCGCCATCCTTACGAGCATGTTGTCCATGCCCTTTACTATGACGCCCGGTCTGTTCTTCTGCTGCTTCCTCCTGCGCTCTGTCTTCGCCCGCGTCTTCTCGGGGCTGTCGCCGAGCAGCACCTCGGCCGTATTTTCCTCTTTCTTCTTCTGGTCTTCGTTTTCCCTGTCGTAAAATCCGATGAGCATCCTGCCGACTCTGTTCGTGAACGTTCCTCCGTTCGCGACCTGCGTATAGAGCTCATCTATGTTCCTGAAATTGAAAAACTCGACCGCCTGCCTGAGATATGCGTTTCTCAGGATCTCCTTCGGCTCATATCCCTGCTTCCTTATATACTTCTCCAGCGCTTCTTTGCCCTTGTCGACATTGTCCGTGTTCTGCTGTTTCTTCAGGAACTGCCTGATCTTCGTCTTCGCGCCGGACGATTTCGCTATATTGAGCCAGTCTATGGACGGCCCGCTTGAATTCGGGTTCGTCAGGATCTCTACGATATCGCCGTTCTCAAGCTTGTGGTCTATCGTGACCATCTTGCCGTTTACTTTCGCGCCGATGCATTTGAGACCAACATCTGTATGTATTTTGAACGCGAAGTCGAGCGGCGTCGCGCCCGCAGGAAGTTCCATGACATCGCCCGCCGGCGTGAACACGAACACCTGCGTCGCGAAGAGATCCACTTTAAGCGTCTCCATGAACTCCTTCGGGTCCTTTGTATCGGCCTGCCACTCAAGTGCCTGCCTCAGCCAGGCGAGTTTCACTTCCTCCTGGTCCTTTGAGACGCCTTCCTTGTACTTCCAGTGCGCCGCTATACCGTATTCAGCGATCCTGTGCATCTCATACGTCCTGATCTGCACCTCGAACGGCCGGCCTTCCTCGCCCATCACAGTCGTATGGAGCGACTGATACATGTTCGGCTTAGGCATTGCTATATAGTCCTTGAACCGCCCCGGTATCGGCGTCCACATCGTATGAACGATGCCGAGCACAGCGTAGCAGTCTTTTATGCTCTCCACGATCACGCGCACAGCCATGAGATCGAATATCTCTTCAAGTTCCTTTTTCTGGAACTGCATTTTCCGGAAGATGCTGTAATAATGCTTCGTTCTCCCGTAGATCTCGAACTTCAGTCCCGCGTCGTTGAGCGCGTCCGTTATTTCCTTGATGACGTTTTCGAGCGTGTCTTTGTGCTCGCCCTTCCACGCCTCGAGTCTTGTGCTGATATCCTTATACTCTTCCGGATAAAGATATTTGAACGATATATCCTCAAGCTCGAATTTTATCGCGAATATGCCGAGCCGGCTCGCGAGCGGAGCGTAGATGTCCAGTGTCTCGCGGCATACTTCCTTCTGCTTTTCCGGAGCCATGTACTGGATAGTGCGCAGGTTATGGAGTCTGTCGGCGAGCTTTATGACGAGGACCCTGATGTCCTTGCTCATGGCGAGGAACATCTTCCTCAGGCTCTCGGCCTGCCTTATTTCCTTGTTCGCCGCGACGAGGCTGCTCAGCTTCGTCACGCCGTCCACGAGAAGAGCTATCTCTTCGCCGAATTCCTCGGTCATCTGCTCTTTCGTGTACTCGGTGTCCTCTACCACATCATGAAGCAATCCGGCGGCCACCGTCGCTTCATCCAGTCCGAGCTCCGCGAGCGTCTTCGCGCAGGCCATCGGATGGATGATATAGGGGTCCCCGGATTTCCTAAGCTGACCGGCGTGCATCTTTTCAGCGACATCATAAGCCCGTGATATGAGATCCATATCATAATTCGGGTTCATATTCCTTATGCTTTCAAGAAATTCACGCTTTGTCTCCATACTCTGCTATCTTTTCTCTTTTCTCTTGCTCCTCGGCTGCTTTTTCTTCCCGCCCGGATTCTTCTGCTTCGCTTTTGAAACAGGCGGTTTGTTTACTTCCTTCGGCGCCGGTCCGGTCTCATTCGCCTTCGGCTCATCGTACGTGACCTTCTCAGGCTGCACTTCTATTGCTTCCTTCTTCGGCGCGCCGTGATATTTTTTCTTTTTCTGTTTAGCTGCCAGCTGCTTCTGATAAGCGGACATCTGGCTCTTGTGATCCATCTCATAGTACAGCGGCGAGCACAGGAATATCGAAGAATACGTACCGGTGATAACGCCGACCATGAGCGGAGTGATGAATTCCCTTATCGTGCTGTTCGTCATTATCAGCAGCGGCACCATCACTATCAATGTCGTGAGCGATGTCATCACGGATCTCGTGAGCGTCTGGTTTATACTCGTATCAATGAGCTCCGTCTCATCCGTCCGCTTCATGAATCTGTTGTTTTCTCTTATACGGTCGAATATTACGATCGTGTCGTTTATGGAGTAACCGACTACCGTCAGTATCGCAGCGATGAACGGGTTGTTCACCGTCACCCTGAATACGGCGTAGAATGTGCAGACGATCAGCATGTCGTGCACGAGACCCGCGATAGCGGCCGCCCCGAATTTCCACTTCCTGAACCTGAAACGTATGTATATGAGCATACACAGCGCGGCTATAAGCAGTGCTTCTATAGCATTGTTGCGCAGTTCCTTTCCTATCGTCGCCCCGAAATTCTCCATCTCAAGGAAGTCGGACGATTTCACGCCGTACTTGTCTTTGAAGCTTTCTTTTACTTTATCTCTTCCCGCTTTGTCGAGCGACGTCGTGGTCTTGATAATGACCTCTTCATTATTATCACCTGTGTATACGATGCTCATCTGCCGCGTATTCAGTCCGTCTTCCTTCAGCACATCTTTCAGTTCTTCCGTCGAGACATGCTTATGCATATCCACATGCATCATGGTGCCGCCGGTGAAATCTATACCGTAATTGAAGCCCTGTCCGGCGAATGTCACAACGCCTATGCAGATGATCACGCCTGATATCACATAGTAGATCTTTCTGTTCTTTATGAACTGGAACTGATGCCTGATGCGGAATACAGGCTCTCCGTCCTTCCGGATGCCGAACACGCCCGGCGTCGAGAAACGCCTGCTCTGCGACAGCACATTCAGGAATATCTGAGTCACGACTACAGATGTGAATATACTGCAGAGTACGGACAGCATCAATGTCCAGGCGAATCCTCTTACAGAACTCGTGCCTATCTGATAAAGGATAACGGTCGCGATGAGCGTCGTCACCTGTGAATCTATTATCGTCGTAAGGGCGCGCCTGTAGCCCGTCTGGACGGCCACCCGCACCGTCTTCCCGTTTCGTATCTCCTCCATTATTCGCGAGAATATGATAACGTTTCCGTCTACAGCCATACCGATACCGAGGATGATACCGGAAATGCCCGACAGCGTCAGTACGCTTCCCATGACCGCCATAGCTATCAGTATCAGCAGCACGTACAGTGTGAGGGCAAGATCGGCGGCAAGTCCCATGCCTCTGTAACACAGCAGCATCAGGAGATATATTATCAAAAGCCCGATAAGGCCTGCCGCAATGCTCTTTTCGAGAGCGTTGTATCCTATCTGCGCCGTCTGCGACGAAGACGTCACTTCGTGCAGCGTGACCGGCAGCGAACCGCCTCTGATGAGAGCCGCCAGGTTCTCG
>JAZAUJ010000077.1:0-5580 GCA_036342375.1 Anaerovoracaceae bacterium
CCTGTTCCTGCAGGGCGGCGGCACGCTCCAGTTTTCGATGGTGCCGATGAACCTGCTCAGGAATTCAGAGAAGGCCGACTACGTCATCACAGGCTCGTGGTCGCAGAAGGCGGAGAAAGAAGCCGAAAAGTTCGGCGACATCCGCATTGCCGCATCATCAGAAGACAGAAACTTCACATATGTGCCGCGCCTTTCGAAGGACGACTTCAGACCTGACGCGGACTACGTATATATATGCTTCAATGAAACGATCCACGGCATCCATTATGAATATATCCCGGATACGGGCGATATCCCGCTCGTCTGCGATATGAGTTCGTGCATCCTTTCGGAAGAGATCGACGTTTCGAGATTCGGACTGATATTCGCGGGCGCGCAGAAGAACATCGCGCCGGCCGGCATGACGATCGTGATCATCCGCGACGACCTTCTCGGTCACGCGCCCGAGAACACGCCGGTGTATCTGGACTATAAGATCCACGCGGACAAGGATTCCATGTATAATACGCCGAACTGCTGGAGCATCTACGTCGCGGGCGAAGTATTCAGGCGCCTCAGGAGGCTCGGCGGACTGAAGGCCCAGCATGAACTGAACGTGAAGAAAGCCGGGATGCTGTACGACGCGATAGACTCGTCGCAGCTGTTCACGGCCGCAGCCGAGAAGGGCAGCAGGTCGCTTATGAATGTGGATTTCGTCACAGGAGACCCGGAACTCGACAAAAAATTCGTGGCCGAGGCGAGAGAGCATGGTATAATAAATGTCAACGGGCACAGATCAGTCGGCGGCATGAGAGCGAGCATATTCAACGCCATGACGATCGAAGGAGTGGAAGCGCTCATCGCCTTTATGAAGGAGTTTGAAAACGAAAATAAATAATCGGAGACAGAGATGAAGAAAGGCTTCTTATCCATTATTCTGACACTGACGGTACTGCTTGTTTTTCAGGCAGTACCTGTTTTTGGTACAGAGACGGGCGCTCTGCCGTCCGGCCTGACGTATCAATGCGCGGAGACCGCCGCGGCAAAGGACTCGTCCGGATCGGCGCCCGCCGCGACCGCGGAAGACACGCCGCAGACCGTCTGCACTTCTGACATTCTCATAGACGCGAAATCGGGCGAGGTCCTGTACGCGAAAAACGAAAACGCGAAGCTCCGCCCGGCGAGCATGACGAAGATGATGACATGCCTGCTGGCGATAGAGCATTACAAAGACCTCGACCGGGAAGTGACCGTCACGAAAGAGGCTGTCGGCGTCGGCGGGAACGGCATGGACTTAAAGGAAGGGGAAGTCCTGACAGTCAGGCAGCTCCTGTACGCGCTCATGCTGCACAGCTGCAACGACGCGGCCGTCTGCATTGCTGTAGACTGTTCCGGAAGCGTGCCGGCGTTCTGCGATGAGATGAACGCGCGGGCGAAGGAGATCGGCGCAGACGATACGCATTTCATCAATCCGAACGGCCTCACCGAGAGCGCGGAGCACATCACGACAGCGTCGGACATGGCGAAGATCGCGCGCGAATGCATGAGGAACAGGACGTTCCGCAAGATAGTACGCACGAAAAAATATGTAATACCTGCGACGAATATGAGCCCGCGCCGCGTGATGAAAACGACAAACCGGCTCCTGTCCGGCAGCTCGTTCAAAGTCAGTGTCAACGGGCAGACGCGCAGCGCGCAGTACGACGGGGCGGAAGGCATAAAGACGGGGCTCATGCCCGGCGCGAAGTACTGCTTCTGCGGCGCCGCGAAGCGCGGCGGCGTCGAACTCATAACCGTGACAATGCACGGAGCCGCGGATCAGGACCGTTTCGCCGATACCATATCGATGCTCGACTACGGTTTCGCGAATTATCATACCGTGACGCTGTATAAGGAAGGCGAGCAATGCGGACATGTCTGGGTGAAAGGCGGCCACAGGACCCGCGTCGCTGTGAACGCGAAGGACGGCGCGTTCGCGACGCTTACGGCCAGCGAATCCGACGATCTCGCGGAGACGAAAGTCACGCTGAAGAAAAATCTCAAGGCGCCGCTTAAAAAAGGCGATACCGTGGGTACTATTAGTATATATAAAGACGGGAAGAAGACCGGCACGGCTCCTGTCGTCCTTTCGGAAGACGTGACAGAAGGCGGCCCCTGGACGCAGTTATACATATCTGATCCTATGTTCATCCTGATAGTGATCGTTCTGGCGCTTCTGATAATCCTGAGGCTGACCGTCATAAAACGCAGGCGCCGCCGCAGGGCCGAGCTCGCCGAGAAGCGCAGGAAGGATCGCGAAAAGAAGGCGATGGAGATCGCGCTGCAGAGGAGAAAGGAACGCGAGCGCAGGGACGAACGCGACTGGCCGTTCTGACGGACAGAGCCGTGAAACGGCCGTGACGCGAATGGCGGCCCCGCCGCGCGGATAATAAATGTTCGATATCGAGGAAAATCTGAAAAAACTGCCGGCGAAACCCGGCGTATATATCCACAGAGACAGCCTGGGGCAGGTGATCTATGTCGGGAAAGCTATCTCGCTCCGGAACCGCGTGCGCCAGTATTTCCGCGCGTCCGGACAGCGTGATCCGAAAGTCCGCGCGATGGTGAGTCACATCGCCGAATTCGAATACATCGTCTGCGGCAGCGAGATGGAAGCATTCATCCTCGAAAACACCCTCATCAAAAAATACATGCCGCAGTACAACATTCTGCTGCGGGACGACAAGACATATCCATATATAAAGGTAACGGCCGCCGATGATTTCCCGCGCGTTCTGAAGACGCGGATCATCGGTAAGGACGGATCGAAATATTTCGGGCCGTATTCCGACGCCGGCGCCGTGAACAGCATCGTGGAACTGCTGAGCTCGATATATAAGCTCAAGCAATGCGCGAAGACTGTGTTCCCGGACAACTGGCGCCCGTGCCTGAATTACCACATAGGACGCTGCGACGGCGTGTGTATCGGCAATGTGTCGAAGGAAGAGTACGCCGGGCGCATCCGGTCTGCCCTGGAATTTCTGAACGGCCGCGACAGGGATATCGAAGACTATCTCGAAAAGAAAATGAACGCGGCGTCCGCGCGGCTCGACTACGAAGAAGCGGCCCGTTACCGCGATTACCTGCTCGCGTGCCGCGCCCTCGGCGAAAAACAGCGCGTCGTAATGAAAACGGACAAGGACATGGACGTCGTGATGTATGCCGGCCGCGGGTTCATCGTGCAGTTCTTCGTGCGCGGCGGCAAGCTGACCGGCCGCGAGACATTCAAAATGGATGTGAGCGAGACTGACACCGCGAGCTCGGTGATATCCGAATTCCTGAAGCAGCATTACAGCATGCAGACAGGCGGCCCGGGCGAGATCCTTGTAAAGACGATGCCTGACGAAGCAGGTCTGATAGAGCAGTATCTCGGGGGCCTGTGGGGGCGCCGCGTCCGGATCGTGAAGCCTGAGCGCGGCGAGAAGCGCGCCCTCCTGGATCTCGCGACAAAAGATGTCGCGGAGATGACCGACACTATCGAGGACCGCGAGAAGAGCCGCCGCGAGAGGAGCGACGCGCTCGGCGCAGAGATCCGCAGCATACTCGCATTGACGGGAGAAACAGCGGAGTATGACGGGCGTCCGTACCGCGTGGAGGCTTATGACATTTCGAACATGAACGGCGTGGACACGGTCGGCGCGATGGTCGTGTTCGACGGGCTCAGGCCGGACAAGAAGTCGTACCGGAGGTTCAGGATACGGACGGTCGACGGGCAGGACGATTACGCGGCGATGCAGGAGGTCGTGTACCGGCGTTTCCGCCGCGCCGAGAAAGGCGACCCGGCGTTCGCGAAGATGCCGGACGCGCTGCTGATAGACGGCGGACGCGGGCATGTCAATGCGGTGCTCCAGGTGACTGACGCGCTCGGGCTTTCAGTGCCGGTGCTCGGGATGGCGAAGGATGACAGCCATAGGACGCGCGCGCTCGTGTTAAGGCGCCGCGGCGGGGAAGGAGAAGACGCGTTTATCGAGGAGGATCTTAAAGAACATCCGATGCTGTTCCGGTATCTCGGGACTGTGCAGGAAGAGGTCCACAGATTCGCGATAGAGTATCACAGGAATGTGCGCGGCAAGCGCGCGCTGGTGTCGGTCCTCGATGAGATAGAAGGCATAGGGCCTGTGAAGAGGAACGCGCTGTTCGCGCGGTTCGGGAGCATAGAAAATATGCGGGAGGCTTCGGTCGCGGAGCTCGCGGAAGTGGATGGCATCACAGAAGAACTTGCCGGGCGCGTGCACGCGTTCCTTGAGGAACGGTCCGGCGGGAACGGAAGCGGCAGCTGATGCCGGCAGGAGAAAGGAGCTTGACATGGTAAGAAAAGAACGCGTTGTCAAAAAGGAAAATGTCAATGGCGGAAAGGGACCCGTCACTATCAATAATGTTCTCGAAAAAGAGGATCTGTTCGGTCACGGAAGGCTGTACGCAAGGATCGTGCTGGCCCCCGGATCGAGCATCGGATGGCATATCCACGAGCACGAAACAGAGCCGTATTACATCCTGTCAGGCACGGGGAAGTTCATCGAAAAAGATAGGGCGACGGACGTAACGGCCGGAGATGTATGCATCATCGCGCCGGGAGAGGGACATTCCATCGAGAACACGGGCGACGGAGATCTCGTTTTCATGGCGCTTATATATAACGAATAATATGTCGTTCTGTGTGAACTTTTCTCCGCGGCTGCGCGCCTTTATTGTCTTTTCAGATGTAAAATGATATAGTTTAGCAAGAACAGTGTTTGATTGAAGCATGGAGGAAGAAATGGCTGATAAAAATACGGCTGACGAAGTAGAAATGATAACGCTCGAATTCGATGACGATACTGAAGCTGTCTGCGAGTTCCTCGGCGTGTTCGAAGTGAACGGGAAAGAGTACGCGGCGCTCGCGCCCGAAAAGGACGAGAACGGCCACGTCACCGACGACGTCTACATCTACGCGTATTCGGAAGAGGATGATGAGGAAGAAGGTTTCACATTCGAGCTTACCGATATCGAAGATGAGGAAGAGTTCAGGGCGGCTGCAGCCGAGTTCGACAGGATCATGGCGGATCCGGCGCAGAACTGAGGCAGCCGGCATAAGGCATCGCCTGCACTCTGCCGGGAAGAAAGAGACCGGCTCCGCGGGCATTGCCGAAGATATAAGCGGAAAGAAGCGCTCAGGCGCATGTTTTACGTGCACCCGGGCGCTTTAATGCGGGAAAGAACCGCGGCGGCATGCCGCGCGGCCGCAGCCCGGCCGGGTACTGGCCGGATATCGATAAAGAAGGGAAAACGAAGCATGAAAAATTATGATGTGATATCAATAGGCGCGGGGGCCGCGGGCGTGTTCCTGTCCTATGAACTGACGAGGATAGAGAACAGCGCGTCGGTGCTCGTGATCGACAAGGGCGCGCAGGTGACGGAGCGGGTCTGCCCGATCTCGGCGGGCAGGACCGACACATGCCTGAAATGCACCCCCTGCCACATCATGAACGGTTTCGGCGGCGCCGGGACGCTGTCGGACGGCATATACAACATCACGACGGAGGTCTGCGGCGAGCTGCAGAACTATATCGGCCGGGACAAGGC
>JAZAUJ010000078.1:0-5570 GCA_036342375.1 Anaerovoracaceae bacterium
CAAGGCGATGCGGCCGGAGCAGGTCGCCGAGCTCGGCGCGCAGATCATACTTTCGAACACCTATCATCTTTATCTCAGACCCGGATCGGACGTCATCCGAGAGGCGGGCGGGCTGCACAGGTTCATGAACTGGGACGGGCCGATACTCACCGACAGCGGCGGGTTCCAGGTGTTCAGTCTCGCCGACCTCCGCGACATCTCGGAGGACGGCGTGCGCTTCAGGTCGTACATCGACGGTTCGAAGCATGAGTTCACACCTGAAAAGTCGATGCGGGTGCAGGAGGACCTCGGGTCGGACATCATCATGGCGTTCGACGAATGCGCCCCGTACCCGTCCGAATACGATTATGTAAAGCAGTCCGTCGAACTCACGACGCGGTGGCTCAGGCGCTGCAAGGAGGCGCATAAGGACACGGAGCGGCAGTCGCTGTTCGGCATCATGCAGGGCGGGATGTATAAGGATCTTCGCAGAAAGAGCGCCGAAGATATCGTCGCCCTCGATCTCCCGGGATATGCAGTCGGCGGGCTTTCCGTAGGCGAGCCGAAGGAACTGATGCTCGAGATACTGGACAGCTGCGTCGATTATCTGCCGGAAGACAGGCCGCGCTACCTCATGGGCGTCGGGACGCCGGACTACCTGTTCGAGGGAGTGGAGCGGGGCATTGACATGTTCGACTGCGTCCTCCCGACAAGGATAGCGAGGAACGGGACAGCGCTCACATCGCGGGGACCCGTTAATATCAAGAACGCGAGATTCGAGCGCGATTTCACGCCGCTCGACCACGAATGCGGCTGCTATACATGCAGGAATTATTCGCGCGCCTATCTCCGGCACGTGTTCAAGTCGAACGAGATTATCTCGTCGATGCTGCTTTCGAATCACAATCTCTGGTTTCTCGTAAAGACAATGGAGCGGATCCGGAAGGCGATAGAAGATGACAGATTCACGGAATATAAAGAGGAATTCTATGGCAAATACTATGGAAGTCTGTAAGCACAACGATTTCTGCGGCGGCTGCCTTCACCAGGGCATGCCGTACGCGGATCAGCTGGCGTGGAAGCAGGAAGAATTTGAAAAAGCAATGCGCGAAGCCTCTGTCACGTGTCCCGACGTGCGCCCGATCCAGGGCAGCCCGCAGATATACAGGTACAGGAACAAAATGGAATACACGTTCGGCGACCTCGAGAAGGGCGGCGAGATGACGCTCGGCATGCACCGGAAGAAGCGGTACATGTCGGTCATGACAGTGGACGAATGCCAGCTCGTGGACGAGGATTTCAACAGGATCCTCCGGGCGACGCTTGAGTTCTGCATCGAAAAGGGCTACCCGAAATACCACAAGAAACTCCACGCCGGCCTGATGCGCCACCTTGTCATCAGGAAAGGCTTCCGCACGCGCGAACTCCTCGTGAACATCATGACGACTTCGGAAAGCCGGTTTGATGAAGACGGGTACGTCGGCGCATTGATGCGGCTCGACCTCGACAATGAGATCGTCGGGATCATACATACCGTCAACGACAATATCGCGGACAAGGCGGACCGCGATGAATCCCGGGTCATATACGGCAGAGACTATTACAACGAAACCGTGCTCGGCCTGCGGTTCAGGGTGAGCGCGTTCTCGTTTTTCCAGACGAATGTAGAGGCGGCGGAGCGGATGTATTCGGACGCGCTCGGCCTTCTCGATGATTACGGCGGCCTTGAGGTCATGGACCTTTATTGCGGCACAGGTACGATAACGCAGATGCTCGCCCTCAGGGCCGGGCATGTGACGGGCGTGGAGATCGTAGATGACGCTGTCCGCTCAGCGATGCAGAATGCCCGAGCGAACGGCCTTTCGAACTGCGATTTTATCGCGGGCGACGTGCTTGAGATCCTGCGGGGAGCGAAAGAAGGGACGTATGATGTCCCGAGGCCGGATGTGATCGCCGTGGATCCGCCCCGCGTCGGGATCCACCGGAAGGCGCTCGACCTGATAGCGGCGTACGGGGTAAATCAGATTCTTTATATATCGTGCCAGCCGAAGTCGCTCTGCCGCGACATCAAGTATCTCGAGGCCTTCGGGTACAGGCCGGTATATATGAAGCCGTACGACAATTTTCCTTTTACCAGGCACATAGAGACAGTAGTTCTCATGGTCAACAAAAATACAGCACCGAAGGACTACGTGAAAATTGGCTTGGATGCGGAAGATCATCATAGAATCGTGAAGACCGGGAAGCAGCAGGATGACTGATATCATTTCTGAGAAATGAAATAACTGCTGCATAAATAAATTTATACTGTTATCGCAAAAGTGGTCCAATTAAGCTTTACCTGATCCAGGCGACGAGCTGAATCATAAGTAAATGGATAGTATGGAATTGGCTTGAAGGATGAAAGCTATCACAATTTGGACATTATCTGGCAGAAGGGAAAATGATTATGGATTACTCTTATTTAAATCAAGTATCAGAACTGGTGAACATGACGGGTGATGAAATTGCTGATCGTATTTTTAAATATAATCCAGATGCCCGTTATGATGAAAGGAGGTCATGGGTCAAATCACTTCCGAAATTGATAGCGGCAATAAATGATGCCGGCTTAGGACATCTTTACATAACATTTGAATTCCCATTATTATCAAACGAACGTATTGATGCTGTGCTGGCGGGATACGGCCATGACGGGAATCCTTTAGTTCTATTGATTGAACTTAAACAATGGAGTTCGCAGGGAATTAAAATCATTGACAGTGGCTGCTACACATTTTTTAAAGTTCTTGCTTCAGAACCATATCTTTCTGATCATCCTTCGGCGCAGGTTTCGAATTATGAAAAAGAACTCAAAAGACATCATGAGAATGTACTTACTGGAAACTTGAAATGTGCATCATGTGTTTATATGTTCAATTTTGAAACAGAAAATAAGAATCTGTTGTTTCAGGGGGACTTTGCCGGTCTGGATCGATCAAGGTTATTTACTAAAGATGAAACGCAGGCATTTGCTGAATATATGAAATCGCAGTTTCTGTCTGATTCTGACAGAGAACCCATAGATTTGCTGAAAAATGGTGAACAGAACATTACAGATCTGGATATGGAGTGTATTCAGAAAATCTCAGATGACCCTGAAAATATTCCGCTGATCAATGAACAGAATAAAATCAATGATCTTGTTAATCAGTCAATTGATAAATTGCTTGACGGAAGACTTACCAGAAATGTCACGGTGTATGTCCTGATATTCATGGCGAACGTTCCGCCGATATAGTTGAAATAATAGTTTTTCGCGCTGCCGCCTGACGGGGTGAGCGTCGCGGATATCTTCGCATTATTTGTAACATCCGGCTTATCTAAATCCGCGATGGCAGGAGCGGTATAGTCATCGGCAGTTTCCGCAGTCTCTCCGTTCACGAAACCGGTGACCTGCACTTCGTATTTCGGTGTCTCGCCAAATGTGATACTGTCTCCGAGGTAAGTGGCAGTGAGGGGCGCTTTGGTAATATCCGCCTTTGCGTTTTCAGGTTTGGCGGGCAGTTCATAGTTGTCCTTGTCCTGGTCCTTGAGTTCCCACTTAGAGAACGTGACAGCTTTGTCCGTCCCGGCATTTTTGTCAGCGAACGCCGCGGCGTAATCGAGCGATACCTTGTCGTCACCGACAACGCCGACAAGCGCCGCGTCTATGATCTCAGCGACTGTTGTGCCGTCGTATATCTTGTTTCTTACGGCTGCGTTTGTTACGCTTACCTGTCTTTTCGTGATGTCCGCCGTCGTTCTTTCCGGCTGCTCGGCGAGCGAATAGTTGCCCGCGTCGGTCCCTTCAAGTTCGAAATCAGAGAATGTCACGGTTTTGCCTGTTCCGGCGTTCTTGTTGTCATACGAAGCGGAGCCCGTTTTGATCGTGACGTTATCGTCGCTGATCACTCCGTTCAGATGTCCGGGATCAGTGATATTTGCGGCGGCAGTACCGTCATATATCTTTGTCTGACTGACCGCGGTCCCGCTGATCGAAAGGGAAGCTCTGGTAATATCCGCCTTTGCGTTTTCAGGTTCGTCGGTCGTAAGTTCATAGTTGTCCTTGTCCTGACCCTTGAGTTCCCACTTAGAGAACGTGACATCTTTGTTGGTCCCGGCATTTTTGTCAGCGAACGCCGCGGCGTAATCGAGCGATACCTTGTCGTCACCGACAACGCCGACAAGCGCCGCTTTATTGATCTCTGCGACTGTTGTGCCGTCATATGTCTTGTTTTTTACGGCTGCGTCTGTTACGCTTACCGGTTTTTTCGTGATTTTCGCCCTGACTTCAGGCTGAGCAATGCTGTAGTTGCCCGCGTCCTTCCCGCTGATAGAAAAATCGGGACTGAACGATATCGCCTTGTCATCCCCGACATTCTTGTCGCTGAAAGACGGCGTGACGTAATTGAGTATGACTTTGTCTCCGGGGATAACGCCCGAAATGGTCGGGTCAGCTTCGAATTCGGCATTGACAGTACCGTCGTAGACTTTGTCTTTTACGGAAGCGTTGACGGTGAGTTCTTTTTTCGCGATCGTGAATTCCTTCTTGATGACGCCTGAATATTCGCCTTTGCCGGTGACAGTGACCGTGGCCGTGCCGGCATTGACGTTATTGTCGTAGGAAGGAACTGTGTAGTCCGTACCTTCTGTCAGAGTCGTTTCGTCAGCGAGCTTGACCGTGACTGACGGCGTCTTCGCGTTCCCGTCGTATGTGAACGAGTCCCCCACGAGCGTGACTGTCGCCGAGAGGGCTTTTACTTTAACCGGGTTTCCCGGCATGGTAAAGCTAATAGACTGTTCATCACAGCCTGTGATATCGGCATCTTCAAGTCCCGGATGTTTCCAGAAACAGCTGGTCAGGGTGCTTGTTGCCGTCACGGACTGGCCCTTCTGGGCGAAGTTCCTGCTGTTATATGTGACGCCGGGAGCTGCCGTGCAGTCTGTCGCGGTAACCTGGTAGTATGGCTGATTTCCCGCGATCGAGCCGGCCGTCTTTCCGTACGATCCGTCTGGATCATCGCCAAGACAGTAGATGGTCCCGTTATTCGTGAACGCGGTGCCGTCCGCGATACTCAGGGTCTGGCCGCTTTCTATAACGAGTGTCTTGTCGGTCGGTATGGATTCTCCGGCGGTCGTAACGGTGACGCTGTCTGTTTTCAATGCGCCGGTATCCGAGTTCAGGAAGAATATGCCGTTTGTGCCGTCCAGTTCCGACGCGGTCAGAGAGTCCGTCCCGAGGATACTGTTGGCTATAATGACCGCGTGGCCGTCCGTGCCGGTGGCGAAACTGCCCTGATCGGAACCGCTTTTTCCGGCGCCGATGCCGGGGCCGCCTTCGTTTCCGGTCGCCGTAACCTGGCCGCCGGTTATGGTCGTCGTGCCTCCTTTTCCATGATTGCGGCCGCCGATGCCGGCGCCGCCTCCGTTTCCTGTCGCCGTCACCTGACCGCCGGTTATAGTCGTCGTGCCTCCGCTGCTGGTGCCGCCGCCAATGCCGGCTCCTGTGGTGCCGCCTGTCGCCGTCACTGTCCCGCCGGAGATATTGACCGTCGCGCCGTTAGAACCGC
>JAZAUJ010000079.1:0-5559 GCA_036342375.1 Anaerovoracaceae bacterium
CAAACCGCGTCCTCCTGTCATCACGGTCATGGGCCATGTAGACCACGGAAAGACATCGCTGCTCGACGCTATCAGGAATACTGACGTAACAGGCCAGGAATCCGGCGGGATAACGCAGCATATAGGCGCTTCGGAAGTCGAAGTCGACGGGAAGAAGATAGTATTCCTCGACACGCCGGGACATGAAGCGTTCACGGCCATGAGAGCGAGGGGAGCGAATATAACGGATATCGCGGTACTCGTTGTCGCGGCTGACGACAGCGTCATGCCTCAGACTGTTGAATCCATAAGTCACGCGAAGGCTGCGGGCGTGCCCATCATCGTCGCTATGAACAAGATGGACAAGCCGGGCGCGAATCCGGACAGGGTAAAACAGGACCTCGCAGAGCACGGCGTGCTCGTAGAGGACTGGGGCGGAGACACTATCTGCGTACCGGTTTCCGCCAAGACAGGAGAAGGAATAAAGAATCTTCTTGAAATGATCCTTCTCCAGGCTGAAGTGCTGGAGCTCAAGGCGAATCCGGACAGACTCGCCATGGGGAACGTGATAGAGGCAAGGCTCGACAAATCGAGAGGCACCGTCGCGACGCTGCTCGTCATGAACGGCACGCTCAAGGCGGGCCAGTCTATCGTCGCCGGCACATGTTCCGGAAGGATAAGGCGCATGACGGATTACAAGGGCAAGACGATAAGAAAAGCCGGCCCCGCCACTCCGGTGGAAGTGCTCGGTCTTAATGACGTGCCCGTATCCGGAGACACATTCAATGCGGTGAGCGATGACAAAAAGGCGAAAGAGATCGCCGAGAGGCGCGCCGAAAAGCAGAGAGAAGAAGTCATGGCAAGGACGTCGTCAAGCACGCTCGAGGAACTTTTCCAGAGGATCCAGGAGGGCGAGACGAAAGAACTCGATCTCGTGATCAAGGCGGACGTCATGGGCTCCGTCGGCGCTGTGCAGACATCGCTCGAGAAGCTGTCAAATGACGAAGTAAAGGTGAAGATCATCCATTCGGGCGTCGGCGCCATAACAGAGTCCGATGTAACGCTCGCCGGCACATCCGGCGCGATCATCATCGGCTTCAATGTAAGGCCGAGCGCCGCTGTTAAAGCTGCCGCGGACCGTGAACATGTGCAGATAAAGACATATACTGTCATCTACAATGTCATCGACGATGTAGAGAACGCCATAAAGGGCATGCTCGATCCGGAATTCCAGGAGGTAGTTCTCGGGGAATGCGAGATCAGAGATACGTTCAAAGTGCCGAATGTAGGCGTTGTCGGAGGCGCGTATGTAACGAACGGAAAGATCGTTCGGAACGCGTCCATAAGGCTCGTAAGAGACGGCATCGTGATCCATGAAGGAAAGATCTCTTCGCTGAAGAGGTTCAAAGACGACGCGAAGGAAGTCGCGCAGGGATACGAATGCGGTATCGGCATCGAGAATTACAATGACATTAAAGAAGGCGACGTTATAGAATGCTATGAAATGCGGGAAGTCGAAAGGAAATAGCGATGGGCAGATCGTACAGACCGGGCAGGCTCGGCGAAGAAATAAAAAAGATCATCAGCGATATGCTGCTCCGGGAACTGAAAGATCCGCGCATTGACGGGCTCGTGAGCGTAACGGATGTGGAAGTGTCAGGGGATTCAGGCTATGCGACTGTATATATCACGGTCATTTCAACGGACCCCGGCCTTCCGCCCGATAAGCAGGCCCTGATGAAGCGCGATGTGCTCGAAGGCCTGGACAGCGCGAAGGGCCTTATCAAGCGCGAGATAAACAAAAAAATAAAACTGCGCAAGATACCGGAACTCACATTCAAATCCGACGACTCGTTCGAGTACGGGAGCCATATGGAAGAAGTACTGGACCGGGTGATGAAAGAGGACGGTAATGATGAAAAATAATTCATTTACCGAGATAGCGGAAAAATTAAGAGATGCCGAGACGGTGCTCATATTCACGCATGTGCTCATGGACGGTGACGCGATAGGTTCGTCGGGCGCGCTCTGCGAGGCGCTCAGGAACGAAGGAAAGGAATCATACATACTTATCGAGGACAAGATACCCGATAATCTCATGTTTCTGGACCGGGGCTTCTGCACGGACGACCTGGATATAATCAGCGACCCGGACGTGTGCGTCTGCCTGGACGCGGGCGATACCGGCAGGTTCCCGAAGCGCGCCGCAAGGTTCGCGACGGGGAAAACGAGCATATGCATCGATCATCACATGACGAGCGAACCGTTCTGCGAGCTTAACCGCATAGAGCCCGGAGCGGCCGCGACGGCGGAACTCGTTTACCTTACGCTGAAGGAAGGCGGTTTCAGGATAACAAGTACGATAGCCGAGTCCATATTCGCCGGCATCACTACCGATACCGGCAATTTCCAGTATACGAATACGACAAAGCGCTGTCATGAGATCATGACGGAGCTGTTTGACTGCGGGCTCGACTGCAACAAGGTGAGCATCGGGCTTTACGAAAATGAGAAGCCGGAAAAGATGCGCCTCACTGCGAAAATACTGGACGAAGTCCGTTTTTACGGCGGCGGCCAGATCGCGATGTCATATGTCTCGCAGAAAATGCTGGAGGAGACAGGCTGCACGATGGAGGACAGCGAAGGGATAGTAGATCAGCTCCGCGCCGTGCGCGGCGTCCAGATCGCTGTCATCATGAAAGAAAATGAGGCGGACAAGATAAAGGCCACGCTCAGATCGAAAGAAAGAGGCGATGTCTCACGCATTGCTGTATCGCACGGAGGCGGAGGGCACGAGCACGCCGCGGGCTGCACGATAAAGAGCGGACTCGCGGAAGCGCTCGCAGTCATAAAGGAGGACGCTCTCAGTGAGCTCGGATACAAATAACGCGCATATAAACGACCGCCGCCCGAGCGGTATCATCATATTGAACAAGCCGAAGCATTTCACATCTCATGACTGCGTATCGGTCATGAGGCGGCTCACCGGCATAAAAAAAATCGGGCATGCCGGCACGCTCGATCCGATGGCGGAAGGCGTACTCCCTATATGCATCGGGAGCGCGACGAGGATCATGGAATACCTCGGGGGAGATACGAAAGAGTACAGGTGCACGATGCGGCTCGGCGTGACTACGGATACGATGGATATCTGGGGCCGGGAGACGCGGAGCTGCGCGCCGCAGGTCTCAAAAGGGGAGATAAAAGAGGCGCTCGAAAAATTCAGCGGCGTGATCAGTCAGATGCCGCCGGTATATTCGGCTATAAAAGTCAATGGCCGCCATCTTTACGATTACGCGAGAGCGGGCGAGGATGTCACGATCTCGCCGAGAAAGGTGACGATCTATTCTTCGGCGTTCCTGAGCAGGGTAGGCGACGATGTGACATTCGTCGTGGAATGTTCTAAGGGGACATATATCAGGAGTCTCTGCAGCGATATAGGCGATGCGCTCGGATGCGGGGCGTGCATGTCCGGTCTTACGAGACTTCGGAGCGGCGTTTTCAGGATAGAGAACTCCGTTACGATGGATGAGCTTAAGGGCATGAGCCGTGATGAGATATTCGGCATCATGAAAAGTCCGGACTATCCGCTCGTGTATTTCGGCTCCGTCGAGATGGACAGGGATGCGGCAACGGACTTAATAAACGGCAAGATCATAGACGCGGATGCTGTCAGGGTCACAAAAAGCTCTGAGTGCGAGCGCATGTATAATATGTATTACGCCGGAAAATTCATCGGCACCGCATTGATGAGCGGCGACGGAAAGACGCTGAAGGCGCACAAGATCTTCAATGTCTGCGTCGGAACAGAATAACGGTAAATAATATGAGAATATTTGAATCACTCGAAGAGATAGAGAAAAGCAATATCGACAGTACCGCGGTATCCGTCGGTAATTTTGACGGCGTGCACAGAGGGCACCGCGAGCTTATTGAGAATACGGTGAAGACGGCGGGCATCGCCGGCCATAAAAGCGCCGTGTTCACATTTTCGCAGCTCCCGAAAAATATCATGGCCGGGGAAAACGTGGTAAAGAAGATAATAACGATCGAAGACAAGATCAGGCTCATAGAGGATATGGGCGTGGATTATCTTTTCAATATTCCTTTTACTGAAGAAATAGCGAAAACGAGCGCGTATGATTTCATCGGCGATATCCTGATAGGGAAATTCCACATGAAAGAACTTTGCTGCGGGTTCAATTATAGATTCGGGTATATGGCCGCCGGCGATCTCGAGCTGCTGCTCGAGGCCGCGGTGAAATGCGAGTTCGGCCTGCACATAATACCGCCGTACCGCGTAGACGGCGAAGTCGTGAGCTCTACGCTCATACGTCAGTGCATTGCTGAAGGAAATATTGAAAAATGCAACAAACTGCTCGGCAGGAGATATTCTGTCGGCGGAACGGTGGTCGTCGGGAACAAGCTCGGAAGGACCATCGGGTTCCCGACATCGAACCTCACGCTGGACCCTGATATCGTGACGCCGTCGAACGGAGTTTACGCGACGTACTGCATATATAACAAAAAAATATACCCAAGTATAACAAATGTAGGTGTCAAACCGACGATCGGGGAGTATAATAAGAATGTAGAGACACACATTTTTAATTTCGATAAGGAATTATACGGAAAGCAGATCCGCGTTGAGTTCATTAAAAAGACAAGAGATGAAAAGAAGTTCGACAGCGTGGAGGAACTCGCGGCGCAGATCACCCGTGACTGTATCCAGGTCAGGGCATTCCACAGGCAGAACAGCGAGGTGAAGTGATATGGAACGCGAATTCGGTATATCAGAGTATCTTAATGCAACTGAAGTAAACAGAAAACTCGAAAGAATGACAAAACTTCCCGTCTTCTCGATCAAGAAGTCGAAACTGAAGGAGTATGAGGAAGAATATTTCGAGAAGAAATGTCAGAAGTCGAAGCAGATGATCGAAGAGGCGAGAGAGATCATCCCGGGAGGTGTCCAGCACAACCTTGCGTTCAACTATCCGTTCCCGCTGGCTTTCAACAAGGCCGAGGGAGCGTATCTGTACGATGTGGACGGAAACAAGTATTACGATTTCCTGCAGGCGGGAGGCCCGACGATGCTCGGCTCAAATCCTCCGGCTGTCAGGGAGAAGGTAATAGAGCTTCTGAACGACTGCGGCCCGTCTACGGGGCTGTTCCATGAATATGAATACAAGCTGGCGAAAAAGATATGCGACTGCATGCCGAGCGTGGAGATGTTCAGGATGTTCGGCTCCGGCACGGAGGCGGACATGGCCGCTATCAGAGTCGCCAGACTCGCGACGAAGAAAAAGAACATACTGAAGATGGGCGGCGCCTATCACGGATGGTCTGATCAGCTCGCCTGGGGCATCAGGATCCCGGGATCGAAATGGACGCAGGCTAAGGGCGTGCCGAGATTCTGCTTCTCGCATACGGATGATTTCTTCCCGAATGATCTTGAGGATCTCGAGAGGAAGCTGAAGAGGAATAAGCTTAACGGCGGTACGGCGGCTGTAATAGTCGAGCCTGTCGGACCGGAGAGCGGGACATGGCCCGTCGACAAGTATTTCAATAACGGCGTCGAGA
>JAZAUJ010000080.1:0-5540 GCA_036342375.1 Anaerovoracaceae bacterium
AGTCCACGGAGAAGTATGATGATCTGATCCGTGAACTGAACAGCAGGATGATAAAAAAATAAGGAGTATTGCGGGGCCGGGGCAGCACATGCCTGGCCCCTTTTTCACATGTTTGATATGGTGCTGCGGCAGACATCAAAAGGCGTGCAGCTCACGGAAGACGATATGGAGAATCTGATAGCGTTATATCAGGGAAGCAGACGCGTATCCGCGCAGCCCGAGGCGTCATCGGAGAACGCCCCGGCTCAGCGGGACGCTATGCCGGCGGCAGACGCCTGCGCTGAAAGCAGCGACGCGCCCGCCGCGGAGGCAGAGGCGTAGGCCCTGCCTGATATACGATCTTACCACTATTCCACAACTCCGGCGGCTCTGAGCTGCCGATCCAGAAACACTCTTTGAAACACTCATCGGCGGGGCGCGGCGAAAGACCGGGCCCCGTTGATGTGCGCGGACGCGGGCCTGAAAATCGGATTTGCCTATTGCATAGCGTTCGCGGTATAATCGGGATATGAAAATCGAAATCAGGAATGCCGCCGACCGTGAGTTCAGGACTGTCACGGTGAGGAAAGGGCAGACGATAGAAAGCGTTGTAAAATCGCTTGATGAAAAACCGCCGCACGAAGTCCTCGCGGCGAAAAAAGACAACAGAGTCGTGCCGCTCACGAATGTGCTGAATTCACACTGCCGCGTCGAGCTGCTCGACGGGACTACGGTCATTGGAAACCAGACATATCAGCACGGTCTGACCATGATGTATCTTTACTGCATCGAAAAGGTCATAGGGCGCGTGCGCGTCGAGATCCAGAACTCTCTGAACAAAGGCATCTATACTGAGATATTCACTGAAAAGCCGGTGACGGCTCAGCAGATAGATGAAATAGAGAAAGCCATGAAGCAGCTCGCGAAGGACGATGTGCCGTTCGAGACTGTGTATCTGGACCGGCGCGAGACGGAGAAGTTCCTGAAAGAAGCGGATCTGCAGGAAAAGCTCAGGCTCGTCGAGAGCATGCCGAAGAGGAACCGCTTCAAAGAATACAAGCTGAACGACTTCGGGAATTTCTTCTACGATATCATGCCGCCGACGACGGGATATATCAAGGTATTCTCGCTGAGGAAATACAAAAAGGGCGTGCTGCTCAGATTCCCGTACATGGACGATCCCGGAAAACTGCCGAAATATGTGGACCGGAAATACATGTATGACGCGTTCGAGCAGGCGAAGGAATGGCAGGAGATACTCGGCATCCATTACGCGATAGACCTGAACGACAAGAACAGGGCCGGCGAAATGGGCCAGATAATCCTTCTGTCCGAGGCCCTGCATCAGAAGCGGATCGTCGAGATCGTGAAGAACATAATAGAGCAGAAGAAGAGGATCATTCTTGTGGCCGGGCCGTCGTCTTCAGGCAAGACGACATTCGCGAAAGAACTCTGCATACATCTGCGCGTGAACGGCGTGAAGCCGCTTTACCTCGGCACTGACGACTATTTTCTGAACAGAGTCGACACGCCGCTCGACGAGAACGGCGAACCGAATTTCGAGGATCTTGAAGCGCTCGATGTGGATCTCTTCGAAAACAATATGAACGCATTGCTTGAAGGAAAGGAAGTCGATCTTCCGCGTTACGATTTTCTGAGCGGGAAGAAGGTGTTCGGCGAAAGGATAACGACGGTGCCGGAAGGTCAGCCGATAGTGATAGAGGGCATACACGCGCTGAACGGAGCATTGACGGAGCATATCGCGGACAAATGGAAATACAAGATATACATCAGTCCGCTCACGCAGCTCAATATCGACGCGCACACGAGGATCCCCACGACGGACATGAGGATGCTCCGGCGGATAGTAAGGGACTATAAATACAGAGGGCACAGCGCGAGGGAGACGATACGCGAATGGCCTAAAGTCAGGGCGGGGGAAGAGAAGAATATCTTCCCGTACGGCGCCGAGGCGGACGACTTCTTCAATTCCATCCATATATATGAAATGGGCGTGCTGAGGAAATACGCTCAGCCGCTGCTCGAGCAGGTCACGCCGGACGACAGGGAGTACTGCGACGCGAAGCGTCTGCTGAGGCTGCTGGATTTCTTCGATACGATCGAAGATGATGATATGATAGTGAATACATCAATACTGAGAGAATTTATCGGCGGAAGCGTTTTCGTTGACTGAAACGCGGCGCGGTATGAGAAAGGAGCAGACAAATGGATGAGTACAGGAAACAGGCTTATGAAGTAAAGTGCAAGACGGTGATGAAGGCGCTCGAGCGGAACAACATGAACCCGCATTTCTGCAGCACGAAGGAAGAAGCGGCGGACCTCGTCATGTCGATGATCGGTGAAAACGATGTCGTGAGCTGGGGAGGTTCTGTAACGATAGATGAGCTTGGCGTTAAGGAACGGCTCGGAGAAAAGGGAATAAAAGTCATAGACCGCGATGCCGCGCCCACGCTTGAGGAAAATTTCCGCCTGAGGAGGGAAGGTCTGCTGTCGGACGTATACCTCACGAGCACGAACGCGATCACGTATGACGGCGAGCTTCTCAACATCGACGGGCTCGGGAACAGAGTCGCCGCAATGGCATACGGGCCGAGCAAAGTGATATTCGTTGTCGGCGCGAACAAGATATGCCCGGACCTGGATTACGCGTATAAGCGCGTAAAAGTCGACGCATGTCCTGAAAACGCGATCAGGACGAACAACAATACCCCGTGCCGCGTGACGGGGAAATGCGCGAACTGCCTCGACGGCACTATATGCGGAGTGATACAGGTGATAAGGCACAGCGGTACGCCCGACAGGATCCATGTGATAATGGTCGCGGACGATCTCGGCTTCTAAAAAAGCTTTCGCGGTTTACCTGCGGTTTCCCGAAGCGCCGGCAGAACGCGGCGCGGGCCGGAAGAGCATTGATAAGAAAAGCATAAGAAATCCTGCAGCGGGCTCATCCGCTGCAGGATTTTCTGCATCAACGCGGCTGTTCGGATCGGGCGATCAGAATCCAAGTTCTTCCGCTATCATTATGACGTGGATCCTGTCCGGGGTCCCGCTGAATCTAATGACCTGCAGTACGCCGCAGATCGTTGTATCGATACAGTTCACACACTTTCCCGTGACCCGGCAGGGCGTGTCCTTATTCATCCTGTATGAATTTTCGGGGCACACGTCATTTTTCACGCGTTTGAAAGCGTAATCGATATCCGGACAGATCTTGTTCGCACCGACCACGAAAATGACTTTATTCGGTCCGTAAGCCATGGCTGCCACGCGGTTGCCGATACCGTCGATATTCACGAGTTCGCCGTCATAAGTTATCGCGTTCGTGCCCGTGAGATACACATCGCTCATGAGGCCTTCGCGCCTGAGCGCGAAATTCTCTTCGAGCGTTTTCCCGCTGTCTCTGTCGATCGTCTTTATCCCTTTTTCCGCGAGTCTTTGTTTCACTCCGAGCTGGTCTACCGTTACAGAGCCGCCCCAGCTCACGACATCGTTTTCACCGATCATCGACATGACGAGGTCCGCGGCCTCTTCTCTCGTGCTGCAGAAGTGCGGGTTCATATTGTTCCGCTCGAGCGCCTTCATCACCGTCCTGCACTTGACTTCATAAGCATTCTTTCTGAAATCGTCCATTTTTTCCTCCTTTTAAACACACACGCCGGGAAATATCTAAAACTCTATCTCGGCTTCCGAATATTTTACGGCCTTGCCGCGCAGTTTGATACGGTCGCCCTCCTGAGTGCAGTAGAGAGTGCCGCCGCGCGGACTTGCCTGATATGCTGCGATGTCATTTTTCCCGAGTTCCTTCGTCCAGAACGGAACGATATGGCAATGCCCGGATCCGTTCACCGGATCTTCAGGGACATTCAGTTTCGGCACGAATGAGCGGGACACGCAGTCGTATTCGCCGGAGCCGCGGGCCGTTATCTGAAGCGCGCTGCCTTCCAGCTTTATGATCTTGCTCTGATCCGGCTCAAAATTGCGGACTTTGTCCTCATCATCGAGCACGCATACGAGGTCGCGCGCGATGAACGCTCTAAGCGGCCGCGATCCGCATGCATCTTCCATCTGGTCAGTAACAGGTATTTCCCTGATTTTATACGCCGGGAAATCCATCTCGTAAAGGTCCCCGTCGCGCCGGACGATCAGCTCGCCGCTTTTCTTCGTGCTGTAAGTGACTTCCTTCATATCCGGCTCGTAGAAATTCATCAGGACGAACGATGTCCCGAGCGTCGCGTGACCGCAGAGATCTATTTCGCCGCCCGGAGTGAACCAGCGCAGATCATATCTCGCGTCTCCCGTCTTTACGACGAATGCTGTTTCGGACAGATTATTCTCGCGGGTGATATCCATGATAGTATCTTCCGGAAGAAAATCGTCCACTACACATACCGCCGCGGGGTTCCCGTGAAAGACTTTATCTGTAAAAGCGTCGACTACATACTGTTTGAGTTTCATAACGGACACCTCCTTGGACCTTTATCCTTTGTTTTAATTTTAATACAAAATGAGCGCGATACAATAAAAAAACCGTACGGCATACGCATATCCCGGGCGTTTTCAGGCAATGCTCTGAAGGGGAGCGGCGCGGCAGCGCGTTTTCACCGCACTGCATGAAAACGCACGGCAGGGTGTTAAAGGGGCGGCCGCTCTATGCATTGCAACTGCTTGAAAATCCACTTTGTAAAATCGCATTTTCAAATATTTTTTTGTTCAAAAAAATATTGAAATAGGGGTGGAGTTGTGTTATTCTATAAAAGCTTGCGATAAGGCGAAGAAGCGGGAAGTTGCTGAGCTATCAGGGAATTTCCGCCGAGAATTGTCCCCTCCGGAAGGGGGCGAAGGGGTTCGCCGCGCTTTTCTTCGCGCCGCATGGCTGGATACACCCGGTAGGGTGTACGCAAGCGGGAAACCGGCCGGCGCGTTGAAAAACAGGGCATCTGAGGATCCCTTGTACGAGAATAGCGAAAACAGTACAAAAAACAGGAGGAACAAAATGAGCGAATTACAGAAAATCAGGATCAAGCTCAAGGCGTATGATCACGCGCTGCTCGACCAGTCCGCAGCCAGGATAGTCGAGACTGCGAAAAGAACAGGCGCGGAAGTATCCGGACCGATCCCGCTCCCTACAGAGAAGGAAGTCATCACGATACTGAGAGCCGTCCACAAGTACAAGGACAGCAGAGAGCAGTTCGAACAGAGGACGCACAAGAGACTGATCGATATCACAAACGCGACGGCAAAGACGACAGACGCGCTTACAAAGCTCGAGATGCCCGCGGGCGTTGATATCGAGATCAAACTGTAAACGAAGGGAACTCCCCTTAGGATGATTGCGGTAGACACCGGGACAGCCGGAAACAATACGCAATCCGCTGTAAGAACAATGGAGGTAACATATGAAAACAATGATGGGAAAGAAAATCGGCATGACGCAGATTTTCACCGAAGACGGCACAGTCATCCCCGTAACAGTCATTGAGGCGGGACCTCAGGTCGTTACGCAGGTGAAGACTGTCGAGACAGACGGATAAAATGCCGTG
>JAZAUJ010000081.1:0-5410 GCA_036342375.1 Anaerovoracaceae bacterium
CAGCATTATCGCATTGCTGATAAGATCCTCCGCATCTTCAGAGGAGAAGAGTATCTGGATGAAACCGACACTGCCGCTCTTATACATGGCTCGCAGTCTCGAATCCATAGAATCTTCGCTTTTCTCGAGTTCCTCTTTTTTCTTTTCTATCTGCGCGTCCATTTTGCTGATCTTAGAGTTAGTGGACGCTATTTTATTGTTGAGCGTATATAACTGATTGTTAGCTTTTTCTACATCTGCCATCAGGGAATTCAGCCGGCTCCGCATCTGAGAAGCCTTTTTCTGACCGGAATTGAGCTCATCGCGAAGACTCGCCTGCACTTCAGAGGCGGGCGAAAGCGTGAACATGACGCTGAAACAGACAGCGACAGTGAGCACGGCCGCGATTATTTTTTTCCATCTTCCTCTATGCATCATGTATCCAGATACCTCCTCATAGACAGGATACTTCCGAGCGCGCCGATGCTTATGCCGAGCGCAAGGAATATCCACACGAGATTATATGTCAGGAACCCCGCCGGTACCATCGGTATCGACATCATCGAAAGTATCTTATCGCCTATCACATCCGTCACGCGATAATATATCAATGCGATGATCCCCGACGATACGATCGCGGAGATGCACCCGATAATGATACCCTCGCCGAGGAACGGTCCTCGAATGAACCAGTTCGTCGCGCCGATATATTTCATTATGCTGATCTCATCAGCTCTGTTGAAGACCGTGAGTTTTATTGTATTCGACACGACCACGATAGAGATCAGGATGAGAAAAGCTATTATGATCAGCGACGCAGTCTGGATGCCGTTCGAGACGCGCATCAGTTTCTCGACAGTGTCTTTATAGTAATTCACGTCCTCCACGCCTTCGATGGACGAAGCCGCGCTGACAGTCGCGTCAGCTTTGCTGAGATCCCTCAGCGATACCACGAACGAATCCGGCAGCGGATTGTTCTTAAGGTCGTCAAGGAGATACGACTTGTCGCCCCACCTCTTGCGCAGGATCTCCATAGCCTGTTCCTTCGTCCTGTATTCGACGCCGCTGACGTTGTCCATAGACGAGAGTTCTTCTTTTATCTGCTCTGTCTGCCCGGCATTGACGGAATCTTTCAGGAACACCTCGATGGTGTCGTACTGTCCCTCTATGCTCTTCGCGGCAGAATTGATATTTATCACTACTATGAAAAACAGCCCGAGAATGAGAAGCATGGCCGTTATCGCGAAAACCGACGCGAATGACATCGCCTTGTTCCTCGAGATCTGTCTGAATGACTGTTTTATCGCATAAATGAGCCCGGACATTATCTGTTATCACCGTCCCCGCTCTTGTCATCATAATCACTGCCGTATATTATCTCGGCTTCTCTTCTTGTACGCTGCTCGGCCTCGGCCGCCGCCTGAGCGAGCGCGTCTTCTATTTCATCTCTCCTGAGGTTCATATCACCTTTTTCGTGCCGTTTTCTTCTCTTCTCTTCCTTCCTGCGCTCTTCGGCCTCCATCCTCGCCGTCTCCTTCGCGCGCGCGGCGGCTGCTTTTCTGGCGGCCTTCTCTCTTTTAGCGCGTTCTTTCGCGTCGCGCTCGGCCTGTTTTGAACGCCTTTTTTCTTCCTTCCGGGCGGCGCGTGTCCCGCGGGGTGCGCGGCTCTCTCCTTCGCCCTTTACGCCTATCATTCCCAGCCTGTCCTCGGAGTCATCCGCTTCTTCATCTTTACTTCCGCCGGCATGCTTTATCTGACTCGATCTGTAATCGTATTTTCCGTATTCATCCTGGATAATGCGGCCGTTGTCTATCGCTATGACACGTTTGTTCATGCGGTCCACGATATCCTTGGCGTGCGTGACCATGAGCACTGTAGTGCCGGTCTGATTTATACGTTCGAGAAGTTTCATGATCTCCCATGCTGTATCCGGGTCGAGATTTCCTGTCGGCTCGTCAGCGATAAGGACTGTCGGTTCATTCACGATAGCTCTCGCGATCGCCACCCTCTGCTGTTCTCCGGCAGAGAGATCATCCGGGAACCGTTCAGCGTATTCTCCTATTCCCACAAGATCGAGAGCTCTGGGTACAGCTTTGAGGATCCGGCGCTTCCTCGTGTGGACGATCTCCATCGCAAAAGCCACATTCTCAAATACCGTCTTGTTCGGAAGAAGACGGAAATCCTGAAATACGATACCGATACTTCTCCTGTGCGCCGGTATCTCGCGATTGGAAAGCTCCGTGACTTCCCTGCCGTTTACGATGATGCTCCCCCCGTCAGCGTCTATCTCCTTCAGCATGAGCTTTATAAACGTAGATTTGCCGGCGCCGCTCGGCCCGACAATAAATACAAATTCGCCTGCATCTATTTTAATACTAACGTCTTCGATACCGATGTTCTCATCGTATCGTTTCGTGACGTGTTCGAATTCGATCATTCGTCCTCCCCCGGACATTCGGATAAACCATTTTTTACCTTGTGCTATTCTATCATACATACAGTGTCAAAACAACAGTGAACGGGCCCTCTAACGCATTATGTAGTGTTTGTGAATGCAAAGATCCCCTGTTACAGAGACTGAAATCAGTCGTCTGAAAAAGGGGATCTCAGGTTATTCAAATCATATATTCATGCGTCAATGCATTGATGCTGCATTTTACGCGTGTGACTCTGCCTGTACTTCCGGCTCCTTTGTCTTCTTCCTAATGATAAGGAGAACGATGATCGTGATAGCCGTTGTAGCCTGGAGCGATATCCATGCGCTCTGCGTGATGCCGGCAATGATGTAGCCGACTACTGAGAACGCTACTGCGGTAAGAGCGTACGGCAGCTGAGTGTTTACGTGATTGATGTGGAAGCACTGAGCGCCTGTAGACGCCATGATCGTCGTATCGGATATCGGTGAGCAGTGGTCGCCGCATACACCGCCCGCGCAGCAGGCCGAGATGCAGATAACGAGCATTGTCGGAAGATCTGTACTCGATCCCGCATTCGGGAACAGCGCTACAACGATCGGGATAAGGATACCGAATGTTCCCCAGGATGTTCCTGTGGAGAATCCGATGAAGCACGCTACTCCGAATATCACTGCAGGCAGGATGATATTTACGCCTGTCGCGGAGTTTTCCATGAGTCCGCCTATGAATGCGCCCGCGTTCAGCATGCTCGTAATGTTCGAAAGCGTCCATGCGAACGTGAGGATGAGCAGCGGCGTTACCATGGACTTGAAGCCTTCAGGTATGCATTCCATGATCTCCGAGAATTTCATGACTCTGCGCGCCATATAATAGATGATCGTGATGATGAGCGCGAATCCGGATCCGACCGAAAGTCCGTACGAAGCATCGCTTCCCGCGAACGCATCTACGAATCCCGTGCCGTCAAAGAAACCGCCTGTGTAGATCATACCGACAACACAGCATATGATCAGAACGATGATCGGGAAGACGAGGTCCATGACTCTGGCGTCTTCTCTTGTGCTGATGTCTGCCTCAGAGTCTGCGAACGGACGCTCCGGCGTCGTGTAGAGGTCGCCCTTTTCTATAGCGTTCATCTCGTGCAGCCTCATCGGGCCGTAGTCGAAGTTGCCGATAGTGAGCATCAGGATCATTACGATCGTCATCAGCGAATAGAAGTTGTACGGTATGGACTGGATAAACAGGTCGAGGCCGTTATACCCCTTCACATAGCCCGAGACCGCAGCCGCCCACGATGAGATCGGCGCGATCATGCATATCGGAGCAGCCGTAGCGTCGATGATGTATGAAAGCTTCGCTCTCGAAACGTTGTGCGAGTCCGTTACAGGTCTCATAACGCTTCCTACCGTAAGGCAGTTGAAATAGTCGTCGATAAAAATGAGGCAGCCGAGCGCGAATGTGGAAAGGATAGCTCCCTTTCTTGTCTTGATCTTCTTTCTCGCCCATTCGCCGTACGCGTACGAACCGCCGGCCTTGTTCATAAGGACGACCATGATGCCGAGCACGACGAGGAAGAACATGATCCCTACGTTCCAGCTGTCTGAAAGAGCTCCGATAAAGCCCTCTTTTACCATTACGTCAAGCGTTCCGTGGAAACTGAAGTTTGAATAGAAAATCGCGCCTATCAGTACCCCGGCGAACAGTGAACTGAACACCTCTTTTGTGATGAGCGCGAGCGCTATGGCGACTACAGGCGGTACGAGAGCCCAGCCTGTCTTTACCATAGACGAACCGTAATCTGTGCCCGATTCCGCAGGGGCACAAGCCGCAAATGCGATACATACCACGCCCACAACCAGTGCGAGGCCCAGTATTTTCCGTATCCTATTGCTGTTAGTCATGATAGTTCTCTCCTTCTCTCTGAATAAAAAGATGAAACTGTAACTTGCAGCAATTGAGAAAATATTGAACGTCGGGGATACCGCGCGGAACACCGTTAAAAAAACAGCCGTTCCGCGTCGGCTGTCAGACAAGTTTTTCCCTCTGCACATAACAACAGCACGCATATGCGTGCCGGCAGGGTCAAAAAACCGGATAGCCCTCCGCGTCAACGCGACAGTCGTATGTATCTTATTCCATACGCCCAGCTGGATCGCCCGGCAGAACGAAACGCCTCGGCACCTGCGCCTTTCCCCGCCCCCGGCCTGCCGGCCGTTGAGGAACGGTTACTCTTCGCGAGGCGCGCCTCTATCTCAATTGTTAATCGATGGTGATAGTTTATTCCAATTATATACTCATGTCAACAGTGAATTTAAATTATTATTCTAAACGAATAACATCGATGCAAAAAGGGCCCCGTTACGGGGCCCCTCTGCAAAGGGTATTTATAGAAACATTTCTTGAAGTATTATTCTCTCTCTTTTCTCCTTCTGAGAGCCGCAAGAGCTCCGCCCGCGGCGATGAGGCCAATGAGGCCCGCTGTCATGCCGCTCCAGTCGTCGCCAGTGGCAGGCGCACTGTCCATAGGTCCGGAACCAGTCGTCGTTGTCGTTACCGGTGTCGAAGGATCATCTGACGGATCCTCGGGACCTGTCGGATCCTGCGGAACTTCATTGTCCGTTGTGACAGGCTTTTCGACATTGATAGTCACATATGCCCGGGCTGTTTCAGTCGGGAAATAATACCATGGTCCTCTATTTAGTTTCCAAAAAATATATTCTGCCTTGCCGTTAATAGGTATCTTGTAATCCACTATCTCATCAGTCGGAGTGCCTTCCAGCATTATGTCGATATTATCTCCGTTCCTGACCGCGCTTGCCTTCACGCCGTATTTTTCCTCAAGTTCCTTCACGGCATCCTCATCAAGAGAGACTTCCGCGAGTTCTACTGATTTTGCATTGCCGGTAAGCGCTGACTGTTTCACAGCCGGTGAAAATTCCTTTCCGACTTCGCCGTTGAAAGAGACATCGCTAAGTTCGAACGGAGCTGTCACATGAACCACTATATAATAGTAG
>JAZAUJ010000082.1:0-5357 GCA_036342375.1 Anaerovoracaceae bacterium
GTTGGCCCATTCGCATATATCAAAACGGGCGAAAAAATCAGCCCGAACGACAGCCGGCGGTGCGGCGAAATTCTCCTTAACAAATAGCCGAAGGCGCTGATCGGCGCCTTCGGCTTCCGGCCTATGTTCCGGTGCCGGATCACCGGCACAGTCCGCGGTTCTCCGGATCTGGCACGATCCGCGGCTGAGCCGCCGATCCGGCGGTTGTCCAAAAGAGTCTCACCGGTTCGCTTCCCGGTACTCCCGATGCACGCGTGTCAGCTCTTCGAGCAGGCCCGCGTCCTCGCCGAGAGACCCGATAACGGCTGCCATTGACATTGCTGCATCCGCCAGGCCTTTATAG
Source organism: Anaerovoracaceae bacterium (assembly GCA_036342375.1). Lineage (GTDB taxonomy): Bacteria > Bacillota > Clostridia > Peptostreptococcales > Anaerovoracaceae > JALCRY01. The sequence continues at coordinate 344 of JAZAUJ010000082.1, forward strand.
CCGCTCTCGCAGTGTGTAAGCTCCTCGAAGCGCGGCGTATGCACGGCGATATTTTCGTCCGTGATAGCCATATAAGGATGGAAGCACGGGATGATCTGGTCGACATTGCCGATGTCGCTCGATCCGTCGAACGCCTCGCTGACCGAATATTCAATGCCGAGCGCTTCGAACGCATCGCACATGACTTTGCGGCCGACCGGGTTCCGGTAGAGATCCGCGTATGTCTCATAGCGCTGTTCCTGCTCGGCCGTCGCGCCGGTCATCAGGCACGCTCCCTTCACCGCGTCATCCGACATCGCCGTCAGCTCATTGAGCCTCTTCATCGTCTTCGCGCGGTAATAATAGTTCAGTTCTGTCCTGTCCGGCACCACATTAGGAGCCGAGCCGCCGTATTCCACGATCCCGTGGAGCTGCGACAGTTCCGGCAGGTGCTGCCGGCGCATGTCCATCGCTTCCATATAAAGCCTTGCGGCGTTCAGCGCATTTATCCCTTTTTCAGGCGCGTCGCTTGCGTGGCTCGCCTTCCCCCTGAACGTTATGTGTCTGTCGTTGCATGCGAGGAAGCCGCTGTCCGGCAGCGTCTCGCATCCCATGTGGGTCATTATCGCGAACTTATAATCGTCGAACGCGTGCTCCCTGCACAGCAGGACCTTGCCGCCGGGATATTCTTCCCCGGGCGTTCCTATAAGGTCGACCCGGAACGGGATGTCCGGGAACACATCTTCCACGATGAACGCGGCGAGGATGCTCGCGGCCGCGCTGATCGAATGACCGCACGCGTGGCCGATCTCCGGCAGAGCGTCAGTCTCCACCAGCAATGCGGCGGCGGGCATTGATTTTTCCCCTTTCACCGCGCGGAACGCGCTCTTCACGCCTTTGAAATCTTTCTCGACGGCGTAGCCCTTTGGCTCCAGAAGGTCAGCGATCCTGTCCGCTGCCATATGGTTGTCCAGGCCCACCTCGGGATTCGCGCCCATAAAATCCGCTATGTCCCGGCATTCCGCGAAGTGCGCCTCCGCGGATGCCCTTATTTTCCCGACTTTGCTTTTATCCATAATCTTAATCCAGTTTCTTCTTCAGCAGGTCGCCCATGATCCTGCACGCTTCTTCTATGACTTCTTCGCTCGGCGTCGAGTAGCATACTCTGAACGCGCTTCCCGGGCAGTTCTCCGGGTCGGCCGAGAATCCGAACGACGGCACGACGCCTACATTCGCCTGGATGAGTTCATGCCACGTCGCATCGAGGTCGATGCTTTCGGGCACCTTCACCCACGCGAACAGTCCGCCCTTAGGCTCGATCACGCTGCAGCCGTCCGGGAAATATTTGTCCGCGCACTCGCAGAACCATTCGGCCTTCTTCTGATAGAATTTGCCGACCTCTCTGCAATGCGCCTCAACGTCGTTTTCTCTCAGATAGTTTGCGACTGTCAGCATGACGGGAACGGACTGCACGCCCGCATTGCCCTGCGACATCTCGAGATAAGGTCTCAGATCCTTGTTGCAGACAAAGAATCCCGTGCGCATTCCCGACGATATGATCTTCGAGAACGAAGCCGCGTATACGACTCTTCCGTCCGTGTCGAGCTTTTTCAGTTCCGTCTGGAACGTGCCGTCAAAGCTGAGTCTCGAATACGGGTCGTCTTCATAGATCATGAAATCGTATTTCTGCGCGATCTCATAGATCTTTCTGCGCTTTTCGTCGGGGATCGTGATGCCTGTCGGGTTGTTGAACGACGGGCAGAGATACAGGAATTTCGCTCTCGGATTCGCCGCGGCTTTTCTGTCGAGGTCCTCGAGATTTATTCCGTCATCGTCCATCTCGACGCCGACGATCTTCGCGCCGACCATCCTCGCGGCATTCTGGATGCCCGGATAGCAGAACATCTCTGTCAGGATCACGTCGCCTTCATCGCAGAACGTGTTCGCCATGTTGTCCATGCCGTGTCCGCTGCCAGGCAGCATCTCTATCGCTTCATTAGTCAGGTCGAAGCCCCTCTGCAGGAGCCATTTCTCGACCTGCTCGATGCATTCGTCCATGCCCTGATACGGTCCGTACGCGAGCGCCTTCTTCCCTTCTTTTTCATACATCTCCGCGCTCGCTTTCGCGATCTCTTTCAGCGGGAATGTATCCGGATCCGGTTCGCCGATCGAAAGATCGAGGAACTCGGGATGATCGCACGCGTACATGAATATTTCTCTTATAGCGGTAGGGTGAGCGTTTTTCACCTGTTCAGCAAGTTTATATTCCATTATTATTCTTTCCTTTCTTCATCAATACAGTCATTCCGCATTTTCGCTCTCCTCCTCTTCTTCGGCCTCTGTCTTCAGCTTCTCATAGATGAAGAACGGGAAGCCCATGAGGATGAGCAGGAAACCGTACATAACGTACTCGGCGCCCGAGCCGTATATCGTGTATACGGCGTAAGCGAACGCGAGGAGCGAAACGATGGAATTCTTGAGGAAATTCCAGACGTTGAACGGTCTTATCTTTTTCCCCGCGAGAACTATCTCGCTCGCCGCTCCGAACGCGTAGAACACCAGGAATGACATCACTGCCAGGAGCACGAAGAAATTGTACAGATTGCCTTCGTGCGTGAAGTATCCGAGCAGCAGTATTATCGTCATGAGGACGCCGTTCACGATGAGTCCGTTCACCGGCGTCTTGTATTTTTCGTGGATCTTGGCCATGGATCCCGGGAAGAGATGCAGTTCGCTTATCGAGTACGCTATCCTGCCCGCGCTGTTTATCCAGGCGCCGGTGCATCCGAACGCGGATATGAACGCGGCTATCGCCACGAACCCTCCGGCGACGTTCCCGCCTGTCGCCTGTTTCATGATGTCGGCGAACGGCGAAGAACTGTCGGCCAGCGACTGCTGGTCCATATTGCCCGCCGCGAGTACGAGCAGCAATACATAGATCACGAGTATCGCGAGCGTTCCGAGAAGCGTCGACTTCCTGATAATACTCTTGTCCTTCAGTTCGCCCGCATTGACGCACGCGCCTTCGAAGCCGATGAACGACCACAGGCAGTACGCTATCGCGAGCGGGAGTCCGGACATCCCCTTCGCGGCGCTGTCCGAAACAGTAGCGAGATTCGAACTGTCGAAATGCATGCTCGCGATGACGATTATCACGATGATCGGCAGGATCTTGAAAATCGTCACTACGAGATTCATGATGCCCGCTTCCTTTACGCCCTTTATATCAAGCAATGTGTAGAACCACAGCACCGCCAGCGTGAGCCCGTATTTCAGGAACCCGCCGCCGCCAAGCGCGGGGATGAAATACGAAAGGTAATTTATCCCTCCGAGTATTATCGCTCCGTTCGCTATCCAGCAGCCGCACCAGTACGACCATCCGACCATGAACGCAGGCAGAGGCCCGAACGCGTCCATAGTGTTCACGATCGCCGATCCGGTCACAGGATTCTCTTCACTCATTTTTACGAATGTCCACGCGAGAAGCATCGTTCCGCATCCCGCGATCGCCATCCCCAGGATCCCCGCTTTTGCGCCGGTCAGTTCGGCCAGCCCCTGCGGAGCCATGAAGATACCGGTACCCAGCATCTGTCCTATTACAATGGCAGTGGCGGTCCACACTCCCAGTTCCTTCTTGAATCCATTGTCGTTCAGATTGTTGCTGCCGTTATCTCCCATAAGATCACCTTCTCATATATTATTCCGCCGCTTCGGTTCCTTTTCCTTCCGCGGCCGCTTCAGCTTTATCCATCTTCCTGGCCCTTATTCTAACAGCGATCACCAGCGCAAGTCCAATGATGCTCATCGCGAGCAGGTACATGAAGATGTAATTGTAGCCGCTGTTGCCGAACTTGTCGAGCCAGTGTCCGAACATCGTCGCCATGAACGCGTCAGGCAGGTATCCGATAATAGACGCGAGCCCGACGGCCGTACCCATTACAACGGCCGGGATCCTGATCTCCGAAGCGATCGAGAAGATTATGCCGTACAGAGCGAGCCCGAACAGTCCCGGGAGCAGCGTGTAGAAGCTTACGAAGCCCACGCTCGCGCTCGAAGGTATGATGAGCACGCCGACGTACAATACCGCCATCACGGTGAACAGGACAATGAACCACTTCGTCGTGGACTTGAACAGTTTGTCGGCTATGAGGCCGGATATCGGCGCCATGAAATAGAATATATACGATCTTAGTATCGTGAGCATGCCGGAGTCTTCCGCCGAGATGCCCTTGACGTCCGTAAGATACGGCGTGAAATAACTCGTGCTGGAGTACAGCGCGTATCCGCAGAATACTATCAATGCGAAGCACCATACTGTGGGGTTTTTGAGAAGGTCCCTGACCTGCGACATCTGGAACGTCTCGCCTTCCGTCTTTCTCGCGAGCCGCTCTCCGCCCTTGTCGCCGTCGAGCAGGAGCGCCACGAGAAGCGCTGCGACCGCTGTCGCTATCGCGTAAGCTATGACAGCCCAGAAGAATTTTTCGTGGTCCGTCGTCCCGAACGATCCCGCGAGCTTGAGTCCCAGCCAGCTGCCGGCCGCGCCCGTGAATCCGTTCATCATGTAGTAAAGCCCGAACAGCGTGCCCTGCTCATCCTCGTCCGCTATAAGTCTCAGTGTCTTGAACAGCGAATCCCAGAAAAGGAACGTAGTCGTCACAGAGAACAGCGCCCAGATGATCATCGCCAGCGTGAACGATCCCATCGTGAACGCGAATATAAGCGTCAGGGCCGTCGTCAGCAGCAATGACGCGAGGATACATTTTTTCGTATTGTATTTGTCGGCGATAACGCCTCCCGGAATGTACAGGATCATGTTTCCGATCGTGTACGCCGTTGTCAGAAGGCCTATCTGCGTGTTCGAAATGCCCATCGCGGCGATCTGCCAGTCATAGAAGACATATCTGACATACGGAATAAGGTAGATAGAGCCTCCGGCCACGCCAAGAGCCAGTATCTGCACGACTTTCCGTGCCATGCTCTCCTTTTGCATTTTTCCACTCTCCTGTTCTCCGGACCTGAAAGGCCCGGTGTACGA
>JAZAUJ010000083.1:0-5325 GCA_036342375.1 Anaerovoracaceae bacterium
AGATCTTATCGACCGGTTCTCGTGGTATGTTTCAAACAGCGGACGCAGCGGGAGCGGGAGTGTAAGGACAGGCAGCGGGCGGTCCGGGAAGCCCGGAAGCAGGAACGCCTCCTCACGGGGCGCCGCCCGGAAAAGCAGCGCCCGCAGCAGCGCCGGAAAGTACAGGAACAGACGGTACACGAAGCGGTCCGGCACATATAGAGAAGACGGCCGGTATTCCGCGCCCGGCGGGAGCGGATACAGGGGATATGATAACGGAGGAGGCCGCGGCGGAAGAAGATGAAAAGCGGATTATTTATTTCAGTAGAGGGTCCGGACGGATCCGGAAAATCGACGCAGCTCGGATACATTAAACGTTATCTGGAAGAGCGCGGCGTCTCAGCCGTTTTCACGCGCGAACCGGGAGGAACGCCAATAAGCGAAAAGATCAGGAGCGTCATCCTCGACGTGAGGAACGAAGGCATGGAGCCGATGACAGAGGCACTGCTTTACGCCGCGTCGCGGGCGCAGCTCGTATCGCAGGTCATAAAGCCTGCGCTGGAGCGGGGAAAGGTCGTCGTCTGCGACAGGTACGTCGACTCATCGATAGCGTATCAGGGCATGGGACGCGGGCTCGGAGACAGCGTCGCTGTCATGAATTCATTCGCTACAGGCGGATGTCTTCCGGATCTGACATTGCTGCTTAAAATAGACCCGGTGAAGGGCCGCGCGAGGATCGCCGGCGCCGGGGACCGGATAGAAAAAGAAGATATAGAATTCCACAGGAGAGTATATAAAGGATATCTCGAACTTGAGAAGCACTACCCCGAACGGATAAAGGGCATTGATGCGGACAGGCCGGCGGAGGAAGTCAGCGCCGATATCGGAAGATGCCTTGACGGGATATTCGAGAAGAAAATGAACGATGAGCTTTAGTGAGATCACTGGAAATGAATACCTGACCGGCAGGCTCAGGAGCATCGCCGCTTCGGGGGAGATACACAACGCATATATTTTCGAGGGCCCGATGTCGGCGGACAAGCTGCTCGTCGCGAAACAGTTCGCGAAGGCCATACTCTGCCGCGAAAAGCCGGGCGAGGGGTGCGATCAATGCAGGATCTGCAGGAGCATCGACGACGGGAATTACGCGGATGTGACGGTCATCGAAGCTGAAAACGCGGAGATAAAAAAGGCGAAGCAGCGCGCTGATATAGGCGAGGAGCCTGACTTCAGCGCGAAGAAGTTCAATAAAACGACAAAAAGCATAAAAGCGGACGATATCAGGGAATTGCAGGCGCGGCTGTCAAGACGGCCTGTAGAAGGCGACCGCCAGATAGCGATCGTGAAGGACGCGGATACTATAAGAAATGCGACGTATGACATATTCCTGAAGACGCTCGAAGAGCCGCCCGAGGGCACTGTGATCATGCTTCTTTCGGAAAACGCCGACACCCTGCCGCTCACGATATCGTCAAGGTGCGTGAAGCTGCGCGTGCTGCCGTTCGGAGCGAAATCGAACAGAAAAGCGATGAAACGCGCCCGGGAACTGGTAGGGAAGATAAATGCCGGCGATACGTACGTCAGCATAAAGAAAACTATAGAAAAAACAGGCAGGGATAAAAATGAAGCGTATGCGCTGCTCGACTGTATGGAAGACATATACAGGGAAAAGTTCACGGAGGCCGGCGCGGCCGGCCGCGGTGCGTACTTTCGCGCCGTCGAGCTTATAGAAGAGAGCAGAGAACGCATCGCGAGGGACAGCAATGTCCAGTATACACTTAAGAGTTTAGCTCTGAGGATCGGAGGTTGAACAGAACATGGCAATAGTTGCCGGAGTAAAATTCCGGAACGCGGGGAAAATGTATTATTTTGACCCTGCGGATATAGATATTTCGCTCGGAGACAATGTTATCGTCGAGACGGCCCGAGGCATCGAATTCGGGACAGTCACGATGGAGCCGTGCGAAGTGAGCGGCGGAGATATCATAAAACCGCTCCGGAAAATAATACGCATGGCCGACGAAGAGGATGTAAAGAAGCACGAGAGGAACGAAGAGAAGAAGACGGAAGCTCTCGCCATCTGCGAAGAAAAAATAAAGAAGCACGGGCTCGAGATGCAGCTCGTCGATGTGGAATACACGTTCGACAACAACAAGATAATCTTCTATTTCACAGCTGACGGGCGGGTAGATTTCAGGCAGCTCGTACGGGATCTCGCCGGCGTCTTCCGTATGAGGATAGAGTTGAGACAGATCGGCGTGCGGGACAAGGCGAAAATGGTCGGGGGCATCGGCTGCTGCGGCAGGGAGCTCTGCTGCGCGCAGTGGATGAGCGATTTCAGACCTGTATCGATAAAAATGGCGAAATGCCAGAACCTTTCCCTCAATCCGTCCAAGATCTCCGGCATGTGCGGGAGACTGATGTGCTGCCTGCAGTTCGAGAACAGCACATATCAGGAACTCGGCAGGAACATGCCGTCCGCGGGAGAGACAGTCATTACGGAAGAAGGAAAGGCCGTCGTGACAGACGCGGATATCCTCGCCGGGAAGGTAAAGTGCAGGCTCATAGAAGAAAAGCCGGATGAGCCGCCGAAGCGCGGAGGAAAGGGCCGGAAACACGGGCAGGACGATCATGAAGAAAAGAACGGCAGGAACGGCTCGAAAAGGGAAACGCAGCTCAGCGCAGAATTATATGTCTTCGACAAGGATGACGTAAAACGGCTGAAGAAGAAAAAAGGCGGAAAGAAAAAACGCCGCGAAGAAGAAAGTCCCGTTGACGACGAATTAAAAGCATTGATGGATGACTGAAAATAGATAATATCGAATATCTGTAATGGACACAAATAAGGAGGTTTCAGATGGTCGTAACATTTACTTTAAAAGGTCTTGGGAATTTTGTGCTCATAGTCGCGCTTATCGTGCTCGTCATATTCCTCATTGTAATGACGAGCCACCTCATAAAGACGCTCAGGCACGCGAACAATGTCATGGAGGATGCTGAGGTCATTTCGGCGATCGCGAAGAAGAGAGCTCAGGACGTGGACGGCATAATAGATGATTTTTCCGGATCCGCGAAAGGGATAGGAAAAGCCCTGAGAGGAAATGAGAGCTTCGTGCAGGCATTGTCCGCTGTCGCGAAGGCGGTTACGTCTGTCATCGGCATCATTAAAGGCAGCAAGGACGAAGACTGAAACAGTTATCACTGATGCGCGAAAAGCGGCGGAAATGATATCGGGAAAAACGGCAGGCTGCGGCCTGCTTTTTCTTGTGCATCAATGCATTGATGCACCGGCGCGGCGGCGCGTTCCGGGCGCTTCTTCCATGTTGAATAAATGGGAGTTTTGGTATATGATATAACTTACGGATTCAGATAAATAACCGGAGGATACTGTGGATAAATATATAGTAAGAGAGAGCGGTCCGCTGAGAGGAGAAGTTTCGGTAAGCGGAGCGAAAAATGCCGTGCTGCCGATCATGGCTGCGACACTGCTTTCAGACGAAGAATGCGTCATAAATGACGCGCCGGAGCTGCTCGATGTCGATATAATGTGCAAGCTGCTCGAGTCGCTCGGCGCGGAGATCGAACGCGACCTCGACGGGAGCATCATAAGGGTGAGGGCAGAGAATATCGGGACGACAAAAGCGCCGTCCGAATATGTAAAGCAGATGAGGGCGTCTATCGTGGTGATGGGACCGCTGCTCGCCCGGGAAAAGCAGGTCGAGATACCGCTCCCGGGAGGGTGCGCGATAGGCGACAGACCGGTAGAACTCCACTTCAAAGGGCTTCGCGCTCTCGGAGCCGAAATAGAGGTCGATGAAAACGGCGTTGTGAGCGCGCGCGCGGAAAGCCTGAAAGGCGCGGACATATATCTCGATTTCCCAAGCGTAGGCGCCACGGAAAACATAATGATGGCCGCATGTCTGGCGGAGGGCGTGACTATCCTCGAGAACGCCGCGCAGGAGCCTGAGATAGTCGATCTCGCGAATTTCCTGAACAAAATGGGCGCGAGGATAAAAGGCGCCGGTACAGATACGATAAAGATAGAAGGCGTGGAAAGGCTGCACGGATGTCAGCATAACGTCATCCCCGACAGGATAGAAGCCGGGACATTCATGCTCGCGGCGGCTATTACGCGCGGAAGCGACGCCATAAACAATGTGGAACCGGATCATGAAAAACCTGTCATCGCCAAACTGAAAGAATGCGGCGTCGACATATTCATGACAGAGGCCGGTTCAATGATCGTAAAAGCGGATGAAAAACCGCTCACGTCAACTGATATAAAGACACTCCCTTACCCGGGGTTCCCGACGGATCTCCAGTCGCCGTTCATGGCGCTCCTCACGACAGTGCAGGGAAACAGCGCGGTCATAGAGACGGTGTTCGAGAACAGATATATGCACGTAAAGGAACTCCAGAAGATGGGCGCGAAGATAAAAACGCATGACAGGTCCGCTACCATCCAGGGCATAAAAAAGCTCAAAGGCGCGAAGGTCACCGCCACTGACCTCAGGGCCGGAGCCGCCATGGTGCTCGCGGGACTTGTAGCGGAAGGCGAAACTGAGATCGCCGAGGTGTATCATATAGAGAGAGGCTATGAACATTTTGTGGAGAAGGTCAGAGGCCTCGGAGGCGACATTAGGAAAGTCGCGGAATAGGAGAAGATATTATGGATATTGAGAACAGGGTCATGATAGTTGGTCATAAAAACCCGGACACTGATTCTATCTGTTCGGCGATAGGACTTGCTGAGATCAAAAACAGGCTCGACAGCGAAAATACGTACATCCCGATGAGAGCCGGCAGCATTTCCGCGGAGACGCAGTTCGTGCTGGATCACTTCGGCGTGGAACCGCCCGAATTCCTCGAAGACATCTCACCGGAGGTGCGGAACATGGAAGTCCATGATTACGCCGGCATACCGGGAGATACGACTATAAAAGCCGCGTGGACGACAATGCAGAAAAACCTGTCTCACAACCTGCAGATCGTGGACGACGACAATAACCTTCTGGGCGTGATCGCCGTGAGCGATGTCGCGGAATCGTTCATGTCGGCATATGACAACAGACTCGTAAGCAAAGCCGGAACGAAATTCGGCGCGATCGCGGAAACGCTCGAGGGCGAAGTCGTGGTCGGCAGCGGCGACTCTGTATTCGAAGAGGGAAAGATCCTCATAGGAGCCGCGGATCCCGAAAGGATGGCTGAATATATACAGGAAGGCGATCTCGTCATTATGGCGAACAAAAACGAGAACCACCTGAAAGCTCTCGATATGGGCGCCCAGTGCATAGTGCTCTGCCTCGGCGCGAAAGCCTCCGAAGAGGTCGTGACAAAAGCCGAGGA
>JAZAUJ010000084.1:0-5269 GCA_036342375.1 Anaerovoracaceae bacterium
CCGTGGCGCGGACATCGCGCGTATCGGTGTTCGTCATGGACTGCACGGAAACGGGGGCGCCGCCGCCTATCCGAACGCTCCCGCACATAACGCTTTTTCTGCTGGTCAAATATCTCACCGCCTTTAATTGAATGAAGGCAATATAAATTTCAGCACGTCATTGAATGTCACATATATCATCAATGCGAAGAGAAGCATCAGCCCGGCGAAGTTTATAGCGTTCTCCGCTTTCGCCGATATGAGTTTCCCCGTCGCGCGCCTTACTATTATCAGCACGAACCGCCCTCCGTCCAATGCAGGGAACGGCAGCATGTTCACTATCGCGAGGTTGAGACTAATGAGCGCTGTCAGGTATATCACGTTTATGAGCCCCTGATGCGCGCTCTGCCCGACTACATAGAATATGCCGACAGGCCCGGACAGCGCATCGAGCGACAGATGGCCCGTGAACAGCTGCCCGAATATCTTGTACATCTCAACTGTCATGTTCCACGTCGAAACGAATCCGGCCTGGATGCACTTCGACGGATTCCGCGACATCGTCGGCGTGATGCCGATGATATACTGCCCGCTGTTCTTCATCAGGTGAGACGTCACTGAGACTTTTTCTCCGTCCCTCATGACCGTGACAGTCACGCTGTCATCCCCGTCGAGCCCGTCGAGCGAATCGCTCACGTCCCGCCAGTCGTTTATCTTATGATCGTTTATCTGAACGATCCTGTCGCCTGTTCTGAGTCCGGCCTTTTCAAAATACGATCCCTCCACAAAGCTGGAAATAGTTGTCGTCGCGGTCCCCATCACGAAGCATACAATGATCATCAGGACTATCGCGAATATGACATTCATTATGGCCCCGGCGCTCACGATGAGCAGTTTGCGCGGACACGACGCGTTCGAGAACGATCTCGCGTCCTCGCTTTCCTCGTCTTCTCCCTCCATGGCGCAGTAGCCGCCTATCGGAAGAGCCCTGATGGAGTATTTCGTCTCTTCCGTGTCCTTATGCCAGAGCAGCGGCCCCATGCCGACCGAAAATTCATTGACTTTCACTCCGCACTTTTTCGCCGTGATGAAATGCCCGAACTCGTGGGCGAGTATCAGCACGCAGAACATCAGCACGCCGATTATTATCGTTACTGCAAGACTCATCTATTCTCCGATCCCGAGCAGCGAGAGCGTCTGCGCCCTCACCTCTCTGTCAACTCTCAATATCTCCTCTATACCCGGATTTCTCACGCTGCGGTGCATTGACAGCACTCTCTCTATCGTTTCCGGGATATCCGTAAATATTATCTTCCCTTCAAGGAACAGTTTCACGAGCACTTCGTTCGCCGCGTTCATCGCCGCCGGCGCCGTCCCGCCTTCTCTCTGAGCTTCGTAGGCGAGCCCGAGACACCGGAATTTTTCGGCGTCCGGCCTTTCGAACGTCAGCTTTTCCGCGTCTCTGAAAAAATCAATGCGCGGGAAATCCGACGGGATGCGTTCCGGGTACGTAAGCGCGTACTGTATCGGTATTCGCATGTCAGGCATTCCGAGCTGGGCCATCACGGCCCCGTCTTCAAATTCGACAGCCGAATGCACTATGCTCTGCGGGTGTATCAGCACCTCGACAGCTTCGACCGGCACTCCGAACAGCCATTTCGCTTCGATGACCTCGAACCCCTTGTTCATCATCGTCGCCGAATCTATCGTGATCTTTTTCCCCATAGACCAGTTCGGATGCGCGAGCGCCATCTCCGGCGTTATACCGCTGAACTGCTCAGCCGGCGTTTCCCTGAACGGACCGCCGGACGCAGTAAGCAGTATCCTGCGTATGCTGTTTCCTTCGTTCCCCTGCAGGCACTGGAATATGGCGCTGTGCTCGCTGTCGACCGGTATGATCCGCACGCCGCGCCTTTCGGCCCCGGCTGTAATTATTTCCCCTCCGGTGACGAGCGTCTCCTTGTTCGCGAGCGCTATATCGTTCCCCGCATTTATCGCGCTGTATGTCGGCGCGAGTCCCGCGATGCCGACAAGCGCGTTTATCACGATATCACAGCGGCACGCGGCGATCTCTTCAAGCCCGCCGCTCCCGGACAGTACCGTGAGTCCGGAGAACTCCTCCGCGAGCGCTGCTGCGTCCGCGTCATCCGCGACGCACACCGCATCGGGAGAAAATTCCCTTATCTGCTCCCTGAGGCGCCCGATATTATGTCCGCACGCGAGCGCGCGTACGCTGAATCTGTCTCTGTTCTTTCTAATGACATCGAGAGCCTGGGTCCCGATAGATCCCGTGCTCCCGAGTATTGCCGCTTCTCTCATATTATCTTCCGAACCTTAAAGGATCACAAATACTATATAAAAATATACCATCGGCGTGGCGAACAGGACGCTGTCGAACCTGTCCATGATACCGCCGTGCCCCGGGATGATGTGCCCGTAGTCCTTTATACCCATCTTGCGCTTGAATATCGACGCGGTTAGGTCGCCGAACTGGGTGATGATCCCGCCTGCGGCGCCGAGTATTATGCAGTGCATGAGCAGAGGTCTGATGAAGAAGAATCCCGTCAGCCCGCAGAGCAGCATGGCGCCGAGCACGCCGCAGAGCGACCCTTCCACGGTCTTTTTCGGGCTTATCTTCGGGCAGAGCTTATGCTTTCCGAATGCCACGCCGCCGAAATACGCGAATATATCCGTGCCGAAAGCCGAGAACAGGACAATCCACACCATGAGGTGCGTTGAATCTCCCGAGCCGTCCACGAGCACCATGCAGAACATGAAAAATATCACGTAGAATATGCCCGTGATCGTCGCCATCGCGTCTTCAAGCTTCCGCTCATCTATTTTGAACAGATAAAGCAGGCTCGCGACGACAGAAGCGAACAGCCACAGCATGAACCATTCCATGCCGCCTCCGGCAAGCTCGATCCCGTAAAGCAGTACCGCCGAGCATACAGCTATAGGATATGAAGGTTTCACATCCATCGCGTGGAATCCCTTGTAAAATTCGTATACGGCCATAAGGCTTATAACGAACATGAATCCACGCAGCCAGTATCCGCCGAGGAATATGAATATAAAGAACGGGACCATTATGCATCCCGATATTATCCTTGTTTTCATTTAGCTTCTTTCCTCCCGCCGAATCTCCTGTCGCGCTTCTGATATTCTTCCAGCGATTTCTCGAATTCTTCCGGCGTGTAGTCCGGCCAGAGCACAGGCGTGAACAGCATCTCGCTGTACGCGCATTGCCACAGCAGGAAGTTCGAAAGCCTCACTTCACCGCTCGTCCTGATGATCAGATCGGGGTCCGGCACTCCGGCGAGTCCTGTATAGAGTTTCTGCGATATCGTTTCCTCGGTAATATCTTCAGGCGAGACCCTGCCGTCTCTGACATCTTCCGCGATCGCGCGCACGGCTTTTGTTATCTCGTCGCGGCTTCCGTAATCGAGGCAGATGTTGAACTCCATGCCGATGTTCCCGGCCGTATCGGACAGCGTCCTGTCGAGCCTGTCCTTAACATCGGCTCCCATGCCTTCGTAATCGCCGAATATCCTGACTTTGACGTTATTCTCGCACAGTTCTCTGAGTTCGAGATCGACATATTTGACGAGTAACTTAAAAATGCCGCTTACTTCTTCTTTCGAACGTTTCCAGTTCTCGGTAGAAAATGCGTAAACGGTAAGATACTTTATGCCGAGATCTGACGCGCGCCTCACGATCTCTGTCATGGATTCCATCCCGGCGTTGTGCCCCATCACGCGGGGCAGATTTCTCTTTTCAGCCCAGCGGCCGTTGCCATCCATGATGATGGCAACGTGCGCCGGTATCCTGTCCATATCAAGCATATACTATACTTCCATGATCTCCTTCGTCTTGTCGGCGACGATCGCGTCTATATCTTTCATCGCCTGTTCAACGGCTTTCGTGACTTCGTCGTCGGAGTCCTTAACGTCGTCTTTCGTGTATTCGCCGTTCTTTTCCATTTTCTTTATCTCTTCGTTCGCGGTCCTTCTGAGATTTCTGACCGCGACTTTAGCTTCTTCGCCGATCTTTTTCACGTCCTTCGCGAGTTCTTTTCTCCGCTCCTCAGTAAGCTGAGGCACGGTCAGCCTCACGACCTTGCCGTCGTTTACCGGGTTTATCCCGATATTTGCCGCGGCTATCGCGTGCTCCACATTTCCCACCGCTTTCGGGTCGAACGGAGTTACGGTGAGTGTCCTCGGATCGGTCACGGCCACATTCGCGAGCTGCCTGAGCGGCGTCGGCGTGCCGTAATAGTCAACGGTGACCTTGTCAAGGAGCGCCGCGTTCGCGCGTCCCGCGCGCACGCTGTTCAGGTTGGATTTCAGGTTGTTCTTTGTCTTTTCGATTTTGTCAGACAGATTGTCCATAATAACGTCACTCATTTTCTACCTCCTCGGACATTACGATGTTATGATAGTGCCTATCTTCTCTCCGCATACGGCTTTCATGACATTGCCTTCTTCGGCAATGGCGAATACATGTATATCGATGTCATTGTCACGGCACAGCGAAGCCGCCGTGCTGTCCATGACCTTGAGATCTTTTTCAAGCACTTCCCAGTGCGTCAGTCTGTCGTATTTTACAGCATCCGGATCCTTTTCCGGATCCGCCGAATACACGGCGTCTATCTTTTTCGCGAGAAGTATGACATCCGCGTCTATCTCGGCGGCGCGCAGCGCAGCTGTCGTGTCTGTTGAGAAGAACGGGTTTCCGGTCCCTGCTCCGAATATCACGACTTTATGCTCATTCAGCTGATGCACTGCCCGTCTTCTGATGTACGGCTCAGCGACCTCTCTCATCTCTATCGCGGTCTGCACTCTCGTAGGCACATTTATGGCTTCGAGCGCATCCTGGAGCGCCATCGCGTTCATGACTGTGGCGAGCATCCCGATATAGTCCGCTGTCGCTCTGTCCATGTGGACATTTGTCCGGCCCCGCCAGAAATTGCCTCCGCCGACAACTATCGCGACCTGCACGCCGAGGTCGTTCACTTCTTTGACCTGGCGCGCGACCTTACCGACCATTTCTTCGCTTATACCGAAACCGGCGCTGCCCGCAAGAGCCTCGCCGCTTACCTTAAGTACCACACGTTTATATATAGGTTCCATAAATAGCTGATCTCCCTTGAGACGGTCCGCCGCCGGAGGGAAAATGTTCCTCCGGCCGGCAGGTACCAGTAATTTTACTCGTTTAATTATAACACATTGAAATAGGCCTTTCATCACTTTTCTTGTATTGACAGCGCAAAGTTGTTAATATATATATC
>JAZAUJ010000085.1:0-5225 GCA_036342375.1 Anaerovoracaceae bacterium
CTGCACTCAAAACGCGCATTGGTGACAGGAAATTACCTGTCACTCACACCCAAAACTCGCGTCGGTGACAGGAAAACTACCTGTCACCTACACTCAAAATGCGCATTGGTGACAGGAAATACCTGTCACCTGCACCCAAAACTCGCGTCGGTGACAGGAAACGCGGACATCCGCCCGGCACCCGCCCAAAACTCCGCGACCGGAAGAAAAAAATGGATGCGCCCTGAAAATACAGGGGGCATCCATGCGTCAGGCATTGAGTCATATCATGCGCCCGGTTTTCCGGGTGCATATCACAACCGCTTGCAGCTGCTATTATCTTTTCATTTTATTGCCGACCCGGCTCGCCGCTTCGAGTCGTCGCTTCGGATTGCCATCTCGGTTCGCCGCCTCGGGTCTCAGCCTCGGGCCGCAACCCGGCTCACCGCCTCATGTCTCAGCCCCGGGTCACCGCCTCGGGCCCTGTTCGTTCATCCTGTACGCGAGGCTGTACAGGCTGTCGGACAGATGCACGTTTTCCACGCTGACGTGATCGGGCACTTCGAGATCGACATTCGCGAAATTCCACAGACCGCGCACGCCCGCAAAGCACAGCTTGTCTGCGACTTCCTGCGCGCTTGAGGGCGGCACGCATATCACGCCGATATCTATGTCGTTTTCTTCGACGAAATTCACGATATCCTCGGCGTTGCGGATCACGATATCGCTCACAACACGGCCGATCATTTCTTCATTCGATTCGAACAGGCTTTTGATGACGAAGCCGGATCTGTAATGATCGATGAATTTTGTGATCGCCGTGCCGAGGCTGCCGATGCCGACGACTACGAGCTTGTACTGCTGGTCGAGGCCCATGATCGAACTGATCGTATTATAAAGATCGCGGACATTATAACCGTAGCCCTGCTGGCCGAAACCGCCGAAGTTGCTCAGGTCCTGGCGGATCTGAGAGGCGGTGTAGCCGATGAGCTCGCTCAGCTTTCTCGACGAGATCTTCTCGACGCCCTTCTTGTCGAGTTCTTTAAGATAACGTCTGTAGCGCGGCAGCCGCTTTATCACCGCATTTGAAATTTTATCTCTGTCTGTAGGCATATTATCTCATCTTCATTTTCGCGTTCCCGCGGCGCAGGGCCGGGCATGGCCGGGCGCTTCACGCCTGCAGGTCACTTTATCTTTGCTTCTACAAAATTGACGATGTCGCCGATAGTCTGGAAGTTCTCAGCGTCTTCATCAGGGATCTCGATTCCGTATTCATCTTCTATCGCCATGATGATCTCGACCGCGTCGAGCGAATCAGCTTCGAGGTCCTTCATCAGGCTCGTTCCCTCTGTGATAGTTTCGGGTTCGACCGAAAGCTGATCGGCGATGATCTCCTTGATTTTATCAAAAGTGTTCATATCGTTTACCTCCTAAAAATACTTTGACTATCTAAAGATTATAGATTAATCCGTCAATATTGCAACCATTTTTCGTAAATTCGGTTGAGCTCCTCCTTAAGAGACTCAAGTTCCCCGCTGAGTTCCTCGAGTTTATGATAATCATTCATAACGGACTCGTCAAGCATTTCGGCTTCTATCTCCGCCTGCCGCGCCTCGAGCTCGCCGATCCGATTTTCAAGTTCTTCCTGCTCGCGCTTTTTCCTGCGCTCCTCCGTTTCTTTCGCCTTGCGGGCGCGCCACTGCTCCTCATTCGACATGCCTCCGTCCCGGGGGCCTTCGCCGTCCGTCAATGCGTCATCCCCACCCGCCGGCCGGCTTCCCGCGAGCTCCCCGAGATACTTTTTCCCGGACGCGACCGCGTCGCGCTTTTCGACGAAATAATCGTACTTCCCGAGATATTCATTGAAGCCGCTCTCCGTCATCTCCATGATCCTCGTCGGGATCTTGTTGAGGAAATACCTGTCGTGAGATATTATCAATGCGGTGCCCGGGAATTCCGCGAGCGCGTCCTCGAACACCTCTTTCGAGTCGATATCGAGATGATTCGTAGGCTCGTCGAGCAGCAGCAGATTCGCTCCGGAAAGCATGAGTTTGAGCAGGGCGAGCCGCGCCTTCTCACCGCCCGAAAGGCTCCCTACTTTAATGAACACATCGTCGCCCATAAACAGGAAGCGCCCGAGCAGCGACCGTATCTCCGCGTCGGTGTAAAGCGCGTACGCGTCGTGGAGCTCGTCAAGCACCGTCTTTGAAGGGTCAAGGTCCTCCTGACGCTGATCGTAGTATCCTGTCTTGACGTTGTGGCCGCGCCTTATATATCCTTTCGTCGGTTTTATCTCGCCGAGGATGATCCGCATGAATGTCGTTTTCCCTATGCCGTTCGCGCCGACGATGCATATCTTTTCGCCGCGGCGGACGTCGAGATCAATGCCGTCGAACAGGCGCTTCTCCCGCGGCCCGTATCCGAAACTCTTCGCGAGTCCCTCGATGTGCAGCACATCTTTTCCGCTCTCGTAGCTTTCCCTGAACCGGATCTTTATTTTCCCGCGCTCGCCGGCCGGGCGCTCGGGCCTGTCCATCTTTTCGAGCATTATCTCGCGCGAGCGGGCACGTTTCGCGAGTTTCTCCGTGCCGCGCTGCCTGAACCGCCTGACCATGTCTTCCTGCCTCGCGATCTCGGCGCTCTGCTTTTTATACGCCCGCATCTCCGCTTCGCGTTTTTCCGCCCTGAGCTTCGCGTAATCGGAATAGTTTCCTTCATATATTTCAAGCTTCCCGTTTTCGATCTCGAATATCCTGTTGACCGTACGATCGAGGAAGTACCGGTCGTGCGACACGATCATCATTGTGCCGCGGTAGGAATTCAGGTACTGCTCAAGCCATTTGAGAGTACCGATATCGAGATGGTTCGTCGGTTCGTCGAGGAGTATTATTT
Source organism: Anaerovoracaceae bacterium (assembly GCA_036342375.1). GTDB lineage: Bacteria > Bacillota > Clostridia > Peptostreptococcales > Anaerovoracaceae > JALCRY01. The sequence continues at coordinate 2,872 of JAZAUJ010000085.1, forward strand.
CCGGTTTCCTGAGCAGCAGACACGCGAGCGACAGTCTCGTGCGCTCGCCGCCGGAAAGCTCGCTGACCGGCTTGTCGTACTGGTCCTCCGTGAACGCCATGCTGGACAGGACTCCGCGCATCTCGCTGCGGTATGAATAGCCGCCGCGACGCTCGAACATGACACGCATATCGTCATAGCGCATTGATGCGGCACGCGTGTCTTCCCCTGCCGCGGCCATATCGGATATTTCCTGCGACAATGCGAGCATCTCCGCTTCCATCTCTTCGAGCGGCCGGAATATCTGCTCCGCTTCCTCTATTACGGTATTGTCGGATCGGAAGTCATCCTGCTGCCGGAGGTACCCCACTCTGAGATCCGCGGACACGAAAATATCGCCGGACGATGCTTCATCCCCGCCGGTGAGGATATTGAGGAGCGTCGTCTTGCCGGCGCCGTTCCCGCCGATGATCCCTATGCGGTCGCCTTCGTTCACATGGAACGATATGCCGCGCAGGACTTCATCCGCGCCGTATGATTTTTTAATGTCTTTCGCGCTGATGACGATCATGTCACGCCTCTATCGGAAGGCCCGGCACGGCGTCGAGCGTCAGGTCTGAGAACTCGCCGTCCAGGAACTTATAGTAACCGGCGCAGCCTATCATTGCCGCGTTGTCGGTGCAGTATACGGGCGAAGGGAAGAAGAGTTCTATCCCGCGCTTTTCGCATTCGGCTGTGAGCATTTTCCTGAGATGCCTGTTCGATGCCACGCCTCCTGCGACAGCGAGACGCTTCGGTCCGGACGCTGCCCTGACCGCCTTCGCGACTATAACGTCCAGCACGGCCTGCTGGAACGAGGCCGCGACGTCCGCCGTATTTATTTCATGCCCTTTCTGCTTCTCGCTGTTCACATAGTTGAGCACGCCTGTCTTAATGCCGGAAAAACTGAAATCCATGCTGCCCTCTTCAAGGAACACGCGCTTGAATTTCACGGCTTGCGGATCTCCTTCGTCCGAGATCCTGTCTATCTTCGGCCCGCCCGGATATCCGAGGCCGATGACGCGCGCGACCTTGTCGAACGCCTCGCCCGCGGCGTCGTCCCTCGTCTGACCGAGAGATACGCAGTGGTTGTAGCGGTCGACCTGCACGATATTCGTGTGTCCGCCCGATACGACGAGCGACATGAACGGCGGCTCCAGATCTTTATGTTCTATGAAGCAGGCGCTGATGTGCCCCTGCATGTGGTTCACTCCGATGAGCGGCTTCCCCGCGGCGAGCGCGTACGCCTTCGCGGTCGCTACTCCGATGAGCAGTGCGCCGACAAGCCCCGGGCCGTATGTCACAGCGATAAAGTCCACGTCCTCCATCGTTACCGGCCTGCCCGCCTCCGCGGACGCCTCATCAAAGCACCGGTCCGTCACCGCATTGATATTTTCAAGATGATGCCGCGACGCTATCTCCGGCACAACGCCGCCGAACTGCGTATGCACCGCGATCTGCGATGAGATTATATTCGACAGCACGCTGCGCCCGTCGAGCGACAGCGCGACCGATGTCTCGTCGCAGCTCGTTTCTATCGCGAGCCCGAGCGTCCTTCCGTCTATCATATCTTCCCCTTCTTTTTCAGTATCGACGCGACGTGCCGTCCGTCCATGACCGGCATGCCGTTTTCAGTCACGCGCCACATGATCAGCGCGTCCTCGCCGTTGTCGTCATAATATTTTTTCCGCCGCCCTATCTTATGGAACGCGAATTTTTCGTAAAGCTTAATGGCGTTTTCATTCGACGGGCGCACTTCGAGCGTAAATGCGGTGATGCCTTCCTGCTCGCAGAAGTCTATGAGGCAGTCGAGCAGGCATGTGGCAATGCCGTTCCCTCTGAAATCAGGGTGCACCGCGACGTTCGTTATGTGCCCTTCGTCTCCGAGCCACCACAGCCCGGCGTAACCCTCCACGCGTCCGGCGATCTCGCCCGCGAGATAAAACGCGACCCGGTTTTCCCCGAGTTCCGTCCTGAACGCGTCAAGGCTCCACGGCGCCGAGAAGCACGCTCTGTCTATTTCAGCGATCCGCTCCGCGTCGCCGCTTTCCGCTACTCTTACAATAAGATCATTTTCTTCAGCCATTTCCGGCCTCCGCGCCGCCGCGTCCCGCCGCTTTTTCCGCCGCTTTCCGCGCCTCGAGTTTCCGCTCGGCTTCCGCCTTGCGCATGTAATTCGGCTTTAGCGACTCGTAATCGCATGATACGCCTTCGCTGTAAAGCCTGAGCCCGAGCCGCGCGACTCCCGCCGCGTGCTGCACGACCGCTTCCGTTTCGACATTCTTCCCGGTCTCTTCGGCCCAGCTGCGTATGCGGGCGCCGTACTTTTTCACGCC
>JAZAUJ010000086.1:0-5186 GCA_036342375.1 Anaerovoracaceae bacterium
AAAAGAAAAGATAGCCGGCATAACATTCGTGACCGCGACGGACGGGAACCACGGCCGCGGGATAGCGTGGACGGCAAAGCAGCTCGGCGTGCGCGCGGTCGTATATATGCCGAAGGGCAGCTTGGAAGAGAGGCTGGCAAATATCAGAAAGCTCGGCGCGGAGGCTAAGATCACGGACATGAACTACGATGATACCGTCCGGTTCGCGGCTGAGCAGGGCGAAAGGAACGGATGGGTGCTCGTGCAGGATACGTCGTGGGACGGTTACACGGAGATACCCGGCTGGATCATGCAGGGATATACGACCATGGCGAATGAAGCGGCGGCTCAGCTCGGCTCCGTCAGGCCGACGCATATTTTCCTGCAGGCCGGCGTCGGCGCGATGTCAGGCGCTCTCACGGGCTTTTTCACTTCGCTTTACGGAGATGAAGAGCGGCCGGTCATAACGATCGTTGAGCCGAACAGGGCCGACTGCCTGTACCGCACGGCCGCGGCGAACGACGGGAAACTCCACGCCGTCAGAGGCGATATGGATTCCATCATGGCCGGGCTCTGCTGCGGCGAGCCGTGCACGATCGGCTGGGAAATACTGAAGGATCACGCAGACAATTTCGTATCGATGCCTGACTGGACAGCCGCAAAGGGAATGCGCGTGCTCGGGAATCCGATCGGGGACGATCCCCGCGTCATATCGGGCGAAAGCGGAGCGGCGACGACAGGATTCGCAGCGGAGCTCATGCAGAACAGCAGTCTCGGCTGGCTCAGAGAGCAGATCGGGATCGGCAAAGACTCGAAAGTACTGTGCTTCTCGACAGAAGGCGATACGGACAGGGAGAATTACAGGCGGATAGTCTGGGACGGACTGTACCCGAGTTTCTGATGCGGCGCGTCCGCTGAATTCGACAGACAGATGAAAAGCATCAATGCCGGGAAGCTGTGCTCCCGGCATTGTCTGTTTATCCTGTTCTGAGGTCATCTTCCGCGGCGGCGCCGCTCAACTGTTTCAGGCGGCGGTATTCGCGGGGCGAATAACCGGTCTTTTCTTTGAAGCATTTCCCGAAATGGCTCGCCTGGTGGAACCCGACGTCGCCGGCAATAAGGCCGACAGGCTCGTCCGTCGTTGCGAGAAGCTGCGCCGCGCGCCGCAGCCTGTACGACGTCAGGTACTTGTAAGGCGTAGTCCCGAGGCATTGACGGAAGCACCTTCCGCATTCGGATATGCTTATATCCGCGCTGCGCGCGAGGTCGTCCAGCGTAATGTCTTCGGAATAGTGATCGTCGATATATGTAAGAACATCGCGCATGCGTACATGCACGGGATCGACCTTCTTTCGTTCAGGCATCTCGATATTATCTACCATTTCAGCCCAGATACATGATAGGACCGTCAGGACTTTATAAGCGTAGAGATCTGTCCCGTCGTCCTTCAGGGAACTCAGTTTTTTCAGAAGCCTCAGCACCTCTCTCTGCCAGTCCGTCTCCCCGGTGAAATGGAAATACTGGAACTGTTCATTCGTCGTGACGTCGTCGACGATGCTGCGCGCGGGGCTGCCGGCGTAAAACCCGAGAAAATACGGCGGGAATATCACACTGTTGTATCTGCAGTCTCCGGTCCTGTTCGCGTAGTGGACAACACGGCTGTTCACGAAGACCGCCTCGCCTTCCGCGATGTGTACGTGATCGTCGAGTGTGGAGAATTCGAGCGAGCCCCTGTGCATATAGAAAAACTGAAGGTCATCATGCCAGTGCATGATATGGAAACCCGGGGTCCTTCTGGGGAGCGATCTGTCATTCTCGACGTTGAGGATAAGATAGGGAAAATCTGTACCTGTATTAAGATTTACAGAGTTCAGATAATCATCTCTTACGGAGTTCATGCTCCACCTCCTCCGGAGTCCAGGCTGGCAAAATATTGTTAAAAAAGGCAGAAAACCTGATAATATCCGCATTGCTCATGCTATATAATAATATTCGCAAAGAGATAAGTCAATGCGGAGGCCGGACGCGGCGCGATGATGGATATTGAAAAGGAGGCAAAGAATATGGCTGAATTTAGAAAGATGAGAAGATTCAGGCAGCAGATCACAGATGAGGAGTGTTATGAACTGCTCAGGCAGGAAGGCCGCGGGATCCTCGCGGTGAACGGGGAAAACGGTTATCCGTACTGCTTCCCGATCAACTTCTATTTCGATGAGAAGAGCATGTCGCTTTACTTCCACTGCGCGAAATCAGGATACAAGCTTGACTGCCTGCAGAAGGACAGCAGGGCGTGCTTCAGCTTCTATGATCAGGGACATAATCACGGCGGAAGGTGGCAGAAGCATTTCAAGAGCATGATAATATTCGGAACGATAGAGTTCATAGATGATCCGGATAAGTCGATGGAATATATGAGGAAGTTCGATCTGAAATTCGAAACGCCGGAAGAGACGGAAAAGCATCTGAAGCGCGAGGGACATCTTACGCAGGTGCTGGTCCTCAAGATAGATCATATGACAGGCAAGCGCGTCCTTGAAGGTTAAGAGCCGGCTGAAATGACCGAGCGGCATCTTTTATCGCCGCCCGGTATTTTATTACTGTTCCGGGGCCGGGCCGAGGCAGGCAAATATCAAAGTCTGAGTTGAAAAGTTTACAGTTATTTTATATGTAATAACACGGGATTTAATAATCCCGCGTTATTTTTTTGTAAGGAATATGAAAAATGAAGGATACAGTGAAAGGATGAATAAAAAAGTATCGCTCGTCGTCCCCTGCTTCAATGAGGAGGAGGCGCTCCCGTATTTTTTCAAAGAATGTCAGTCCGTCATGGACACGGTCGGATGCGATTACAATATTATTTTCGTAAACGACGGGTCATCGGACGGGACGCTGGAACTGATGAGGAAGCTTGAGGCTTCCTGCCCGCAGGTCGAGTACATCTCGCTTTCGAGGAATTTCGGCAAGGAGGCCGCGATGTACGCAGGACTCAGCAATGCGGACGGCGATTATGTCGCTGTCATGGACGCGGATATGCAGGATCCGCCGGCATTGCTGCCGGAGATGCTGGAGATACTTGAGACGGGAGAATACGACTGCGTGTCGACGAGACGGGAGGACCGCAAGGGCGAGCCGCGTGTCAGGAGCTGGTTCGCGAGGCGGTTCTATCATCTTATGGACAGGATCTCGGACAGCGAGCTCACGGACGGGGCGAGGGATTTCAGGCTGATGACGCGGAGCATGACGGACGCCGTCCTCGCGATGAGGGAATCGGACCGGTTCTCGAAAGGGATATTCGGCTGGGTCGGTTTCAGGACGTACTGGCTCGCGTATGAGAATACCGAACGCGTGGCGGGCGAAACGAAATGGAGTTTCACAAAGCTGACCCGCTACGCGATGGACGGGATCGTCGATTTTTCGAGAAAGCCCCTGGACGCGGTGCCCGCCGCGGGAGCGATAATAACGCTTTTCGGGCTCATCGCATTGATAAAGCTGCTGGTAAAGCAGCTGGCGAAAGGGCTCGCGACGGACCCCGCGTGGTACGTCCTTGCCGCTGTCGTGACCGCGTGCGGGCTGCAGATCCTGTTCCTCGGCGTGATCGCGCAGTATATCGCGTCAATGCACAGGGAGCTGAAGAACAGGCCTCACTATATCATTTCTGAAACGAGTATGAAGGATGCCGGGAGGACAGGATAAATGGAAAGAAAAACGAGTCTGATAATCATGGCCGCGGGTCTCGGATCCCGCTACGGGAGAGGTATAAAGCAGCTGGACAGAGTCGGGCCGACCGGCGAGACAATAATGGATTATTCCGTGCATGACGCGGTGGAAGCGGGGTTCGGCAAGATAGTGATCGTCATCCGGAAAGATATCGAAGATGAATTCCGCAGCGTGACCGGCGACAGGATAGGAGAGCTGTGCGCGGCGAAGGGCGCCGAGGTTTCCTATGTGTTCCAGGATATCGGGGATCTGCCGGGCGGGCTGACGGCGCCTGAAGGAAGGACGAAGCCGTGGGGGACCGGAGCCGCGGTACTCTCGTGCCGTGACGTTATCCGCGGGCCGTTCGCCGTCATCAATGCAGACGATTATTACGGGAAAACGGCGTTCCGGAGGATACGGAAGTTCCTGTCGGGCGGCCGCGCGGGCCGGCGCAGATACTGCATGGCGGGTTACGCCCTGAGCAGGACTCTCAGCGATAACGGCAGCGTGAACCGAGGTATATGCAGGATAAGAGGAGACGGGTATCTCATGTCTGTCGCCGAAACGCCGGGTATCGTGAAAACGCCGGAAGGCGCCGCTATAGAAACAAGGCTCGGGAACGGGCAGAGGGAGCATTTCGCTCAGGACCCGAACGCCCCGGTCTCGATGAATATGTGGGGGTTCACGCCGGACTTTTTCCCGCTGCTCGAGCGGGGGTTCATAGAATTCCTTGAAGAACATCGCGGCGACGCGGACGGGGAATTCCTCATACCTGTTTTCGTGAACAGACTGCTGAAAGAAGGCAAGATATCCGTCAGGGTGCTGCCGACGGAAGACAGCTGGTTCGGCGTTACGTACAGCAGGGACAGAGCGGAAGCGAACCGCTCGATACTGCGGCTCATCGAAATGGGCGAGTACAGCCGCGATCTTTTCGCCGACTGGCAGCCGGCGCACTGAAGGAGGCGCGTGGGATGATCCGGAAAATATCCAGACTTGCAAATACAGAAGCATTCCGCTATCTGATCATCGGAGGGCTCACTACGCTCCTGAGCTTCGGGACGTATGTAATGTTCTGCAGCGGGTTCGGCTGGAGCGTGACCGCCGCGAATGTTACGTCGATCGTCATTTCCATCCTGTTCGCGTACGCTGCAAACAAGGCGTTCGTGTTCCGCTCCGTATGCGGCAGCGTATCAGGCGCCGCGCTTGAATTCGGGAAATTCATCTCGGGCAGGCTGTTCACGATGCTGCTCGAAGTCGGAGGGGTCTTCCTGTTCTACAATATACTCGGCTGGGACAAGGTGCCCGCCAAGGTCCTGACGCAGGCGGCGGTCATCGTGCTGAATTTCATCATCAGCAAATTCTTCGTCTTCACGGATGTGCGGAAAGGCGTGAACGATGCTCAGAGAGCGTAGGTTCAGAGCGGCATATATTCTGATACCGGCGGCGGCCGCGGCATTGATGCTGATTATCGAGTGCGCGGGGCCCGGCTTCCCTGGCAGCAGGGTCGACTG
>JAZAUJ010000087.1:0-5186 GCA_036342375.1 Anaerovoracaceae bacterium
CGTATTCACATCCATGCGAGAGCAGCTTTACGGTATCGGAAAGGACGCAGCCGGCAGCATCAATGCAGAAAGCCGCGATACCGGGGCGCCTGGCCCCGCTGCCGACGCGGCAGATCAGAAAGAGCGCAGCAGGCTTTTTACGTTTATCGAGAAGATGACGGGAAAAGCTCTGGGCTACCGCGATATCCAGGAGATAAACAGCTGGCTCGACGACTTCGGAGCCGCTCCCGAAACAGTGAAGCAGGCGTACAGATACTGCAGAGAGCGCGGAACGTTCAATACCAGATATGTCGGGACGATCGTCCTTGACTGGACGGGCAGGCATCTCGATACGGCTGAAAAGGTAGAGAAATATCTCGAGGAAAACGACATGCGCCGTTCGGCGCTGAAGCGCGTGATGAGTTACCTCGGGTTCTCGCGTGAACCGACGGAAAAAGAACGCCAGCTCATGGATTACTGGCTGGATGAACTGAACTGTTCGATCGATGAGATACTTGACGCGTGCTCTAAGACCAGCGGCATCTCGAATCCGAACTTCAATTATTTAGACGCTGTGCTGAGGGGAAAACGCGGAGGCGGAAAAAACGGCGCCGGCCTGAGCCGCGCGCAGGTGTTCAGGTATTACGAGAAAATGCGCGAAGAAGAAGAGAATGAAGCTGCGGCGCGCACGGAAGAAGTGTACGGCCGCGTTCCCGAGATACGCGAAATAGATAAAAAGATACTGGAGCTTAATTCCGATCTGCTGACCGCGGCGATAAACGGCGGAGCGGATCTTGAAGCGGGACGCGAAAGGATAGCCGAACTCGACAGGAAGCGCGAGGCATTGCTCACGAAAAACGACATCCCTGTCGACTACATGAAACCCAGAAGAAGATGCGCTATATGCGGCGATACAGGTCAGAAGGAAGACGGCAGTCTCTGTTCGTGTTTCGCCGCCGTGGCGGCGGAAGCGGCCGGAGCGTCTGAAGCCTGAGACACGCTGAAAATGTGCAGATGATATCGTAAGAGCGGCCATTACTCTACGTAATGGCCGCTATTATATTTTACCGTTTTACTAATAGCGCCGGCAGGGGTATATTAAAGTTGCAAGAAGGAAAGTACAAAACCTAAAGGAGTAAGTGAGGTATTCGTAAAGGAGGCGGATGTCATGGAAAGAAGGATCAATGTAAGAAACGCGGCAGTTGTTAACAAGGCTGAAAAGAAGGCGGCATACGCAGGACTGAACATAGGCGCGCTCGTCTCGTTCATATCGACAGTGCTTGCGGCATTCGCGGGAGCGGTCGTTTCTGAACCGGCAGCGGCAGCGGCTTATCTGGTCATGGCGGTAGTATCGGCCTTCGCGTTCGAAGGGTTTGTCGATGGCGAGATCAGGAGAAAAATAAAAGAAGAAAAGGAAAACGACAAATAATAGTGTGTGTGATATAACCTTAACCTTAAATCAATTATTTGCCAAAAGGAGCAGGCATCAGCGATACCTGCTCCTTTGCTGTTCGGGAAAGTCCGGATCATGTTCAGATCCAGTATGTTATGACCGTGCAGAGAAGTTCATCACCCTCTCCGTATTCCTGTGTGGATACCCTGACGCGGCCGTCATCGCAGGCGGTCTTTCTCGTTTCCGTTCTGACGCGCTCGCCGAAGCCGCTCTCATGCGAATATTTTACGAGCATTTCTGTCATTTTCATGTCCACATAAATATCATCAGGCAGGTCGTTCATGGCCCACTTCACATACGAAGCGTTGTTCGTGTGGCGGTTTATGTCGAGCTCGCTCCTCAGGATAATAAACTCGCGCGAATGTATGAGTTCGCCTTCATCGGCGTCCGGCATATCGAATTCCACATCGGCGTACGGAAGCGCTGTTTTGAATCTATAAGCTTCCATGATTTCCTTTGTGGATTTCGGACGGCGTTTTTCGAGGTCCATCAGCACCCAGCGCGTGGACGCGTGGACAAGCTCGGTCCCGTCAGCGCCGAGCATCGATATATCACGGTGCGCCTGCGTGCGTTTGTATTCCTTGCTCCATGTGTTGAGCGTCACTATGTCCGATTCGTGCGGCAGCTGACGGATGAAAATGTGCCAGTATGAAAGGGCCCATCCTGTCTTTGTTTTCATAAAATAGTCCGTGCCGTAGCCGGCCGCGGTCGAATGATCAATGCATGTAGACTGCAGTATATTAACAAGTTCGCCCGGGCTGAGGCAGCCGTTTTCGTCGGCGTCCGAATATCTGATCTTGAAATCAGTCGAGAACATGCTGTCTGTAAAAAGCCCTTTTGCGTTGAATTCTTTCATATATCTTTCCTCCCGGTCCATGTCGTTTTCCCCGCATTTACAGCGGAAGCGGTATGTACACACCGTTTCATAATTATATCATAACGCGGGAATGAATATTTTTAGCAATACGCCGTGTTTGTCGCATATCCGGAAAAATGGCAGGACGTGTCGTTCTGTGGTATAATCCTTGTGAATATTATAGGAGCGTGATGCAGCATGGCGAAAAGTCACGGCAGAAAGGCGAAATTCGACAAGAAACACGGTATTGTAGACATAAACGATTACAGGGCGCAGCGTGAGAAGCAGGACGGCGCCGGAACTGCCGACGGACGCGGGACTGAAAGCCGCAAAGCTGAGGGGAAAAAATCCGCGGCGAAGGAGAAGACCGCTCCGAAACATAAGAAGGGAGCGGCGAAAGCCGCCCGCAGGCGCGCGGCAGACAAGCACGCGAAGATGACGAGGGAACGCGCGATCCTCTATACTGTAGTCATTTGCATTGTCGCTGCGCTGATCGCGTGGTCCGGGATACGGATATACAAAGTGGAATCTGAAAAGGCGGCTCTGCTCCAGGAGCAGCAGCAGCTTACAAAGGAAAAGAAGGAACTGCGCGAAGAACTGAAAAAGGTCAATGACCTCGACTACATAGAAAATCAGGCGAGGGACAAACTGAAGATGGTCATGCCGGGCGAGACGCTGTATGTCCTCCCGGAGGATAAGGACAGCGGAAAATGATAAAGGAAGCGATCGTGGTCGAAGGGCGCGATGATACAGCCGCGGTGCTGTGCGCTGTAGACGGCGATACTATTGAAACGCACGGACTCGGCCTGAACGATGAGATAATCGCGGCGCTTGACCGGGCTTATGAGAGCCGCGGTCTGATTATTTTTACCGATCCCGACCATGCCGGCGGAGTGATAAGGCAGAGGCTCGCGGAGAGGTATCCGGACGCGAAGCACGCGTATCTCGACAGGGAAGACGCGGAGCGGCGGGGCGACATCGGCATAGAGAACGCGGACCCTGACGCTATCAGGGAGGCGCTCGCGAAAGCCCGCCCCGAAAGCATTGATGCGGAAAATATTTTTTCGATGGACGATCTTTTTCGCGAAGGGCTCGCCGGAGGAGCAGGCGCGTCTGAAAAAAGGAGGATGCTCTGCAGAGCGCTCGGCATAGGATACGCGAACGCGGCGGGGCTCCTGAAAAAGCTGAATCGCTGCGGCATAACGAAAGAGGAATTTGAAAGGCATTTACATAGATGAGTCGAACTGATTTTTACTCCCCTTCCGCGATCAGGCATATCGGGGCGAAACACGGGTTCAGGAACTCGAAAAGCCTCGGCCAGAACTTCCTGACAGACAGAGGTGTCACAGAGGAGATCGTGGATGCGTCGGATATAGGACCTGAGGATCTCGTGATAGAGATAGGCCCGGGTTTTGGTACGCTTACAGCCGCTGCCGCGAAACGCGCCGGCCGCGTGGCCGCTGTCGAAATAGACAGGCAGCTCATACCGATACTTGAAACGACGCTCGGGACATATGATAATATAGAGATCATCAACCGCGATATCCTGAAGACAGATATCTCGGATGTGATAGATGAAACGAAGAAGGACTTTCCGTGGATCAGGGACGTGAAGGTGATAGGAAACCTTCCGTATTATATTACTACGCCTATTATCATGAAACTTCTTGAGGGCGGCGCTCCGTGCTCCCTCATCACTGTCATGATGCAGAAAGAAGTGGCCGATAGGATATGTTCGCCTCCCGGAAAGAAAACATACGGGGCTCTGAGCATTGCCGTGCAGTACTACTGCGAGGTGACGAGAGTATGCGACGTGCCGAAGGAAATGTTCACGCCGGTCCCGAAGGTGGATTCCGCGGTGCTGCGGCTTGACGTCCGGACGGAAAAGCCGGTAGAATTGCTGAACGAGGAATTGTTTTTTGTTTGTGTGAAGGCAGGATTTTCCCGGAGGAGGAAGACACTGCTGAACTGCCTTACGGGGCTCCGGGGCATGGAAAAGGACGAGGTGCGGGAAGTGCTGGAAAACGCGGGCATCGATCCCGTGAGGAGGGCTGAGACATTGACGATCGACGAATTCGCAAGGATCGCGAATGATGTGGAAAGAGGCAGTGTCAGATGAAATCAACACTCAGAAAAGGCTGGGACAAACTGGCCGAAAATTATTATATACAGTACGCGGTGTTCGCAGTGCTCATTACGCTGTTTATCGAGACGCTGTCGAGATTCGGGACGTCTCCGGCGGGCGGCCTCATATTTATGGTACAGCACCCGATCGTATTTCTGTATAACTGTCTGATAATATTCGCTTCATTATGCCTGTCGTTCCTGTTCAGGAACAGGCACTTTTTCGTTATACTTTTCGGCGGCATATGGATAGCACTCGGCGTTGTGAACGGTATTATTCTGTCGTACAGGATGACCCCGTTCACGACGAATGACATACAGGAAATAGGCGACGGCCTCACTATAGCGACGACGTATATGTCAAAGATGCAGATAGGTCTTCTGATCGGCGGCATTGCGGCGATAACGGCGGTGCTCACATATATATTCCGCAGGAACAGGAAACACGCGGAGAAGGTCAAATATAAAAAGGCGGTGCCGCAGGTGCTGCTCGTTCTGCTGATAACAGTCGCGGCGACGGCGGGGTGCGTAAAGCTGGGCGTGCTCGACACGTATTTCCCGAACCTCAACTACGGCTACAGGGACAACGGCTTTTCCTACTGCTTCCTCGCGACGGGATTCGACAAAGGCGTAAAGCGGCCTTCGGATTATTCCGAATCCGCTGTGAATAACATCTTTACTAAAGACGAGCTCAAAACGACTGTGGCGGGCAGATCGGCGTCGAACGGCTCCCTGGAAAAAACGAAGGCATCGACTGAAAGGCCGAATATCATA
>JAZAUJ010000088.1:0-5175 GCA_036342375.1 Anaerovoracaceae bacterium
AAAACGGCGTTGATGGAAAAACTGAATGACGCGGGCATTGATACCGTCGAAGACCTCCTGCTGACGTTTCCCCGCGGTTACGAGGACAGGACTGAGCCTGCCGCGATATCGTCTCTGACGCCGGGCGAGAGCGCGTATACGGCGGGGATCGTTACGAAGATATACAAAACGCAGGGCCGGATGCGCGGACGCAAGAGCCTGCTGAAGCTCCGCGTCGAAGATGTGACAGGCAGCATGGAAGTGCTGTTTTTCAATGCGGCTTTTCTCGCGAAAAATTTCGTCAGCGGCGAAGCGTATGTATTCTACGGCAGGGTGACGGAAAACAGCGGCGCAGTCCAGATGATCCATCCGGAATTCGAAAAAATGGAGAACGCTTCCGGAGGGATTTTTCCGGTGTACAGGCAGATCGCGGGTATCTCTCAGCGCGATATGAGGAAATCAATGCGGGCTGCGATACAGTTCGCGTTCGAGCTGCCTGACATTCTTCCTCGCGAGATAACCGATAAATACGGGCTGTGCGATGAGGCGTCCGCTGTGCGGGGCATACATTTCCCGAAAGACCGGTCCGAACTCGAGTCGGCGAAGCGGCGCGCTGTCTATGAGCAGATGTTCGTGCTCAGGCTCGGACTTCTGATGATGCAGAGCGGGGAGGAGGACGGCATCTCGTTTCCCCGCGACGGATCAGAATACGATTTCGCGGCTTCTCTGCCGTACGCCCTTACCGGCGCCCAGCGGCGCGCCATAAGAGAGATATACGCGGACATGGAGCGTCCGGCCAGGATGAACAGGCTGCTCCAGGGCGACGTGGGTTCCGGGAAGACCGCTGCAGCTGAGGCCGCTATGTATAAAGCGTTCAGGGCCGGGTATCAGAGCGCGTTCATGGCGCCCACTGAGCTTCTAGCGAAACAGCATTACGAGACTCTCAGGCGCGATCTCGGCGGGCTCGGCATGGATATAGGGCTGCTCACGGGACACATGAAGCCTTCCGAGAAGGAGGAACTCTGCAGCGCGCTCGAAAGAGGAGACATAGATGCCGCCGTAGGGACGCACGCATTGATACAGCCTGACGTCTCATTCAGGAAACTCGGCCTGGTCGTGACGGACGAGCAGCACAGATTCGGCGTCGACCAGCGCGCGAAACTGGGAGAAAAGGGAGCGGGACCGGATATGCTCGTTATGACGGCCACTCCCATACCGCGCTCGCTCGCCGTTATAATGTACGGCGACAGGGACGTCTCAGTGCTTGATGAGATGCCGCCCGGCAGAGTGCCTGTACAGACAAAGGCCGTGACCGACAGATCGAGAAAGATCGTCTATGATTTCATTATGGGCGAAGCAGCGAAGGGCAGGCAGGGATATATCGTGGCTCCTCTTATAGAGGATTCCTCTGATATCGACGCGCGTTCCGCGTGCGGGATATATGATGAACTCAGGAAAAAGTACCCGGGCGTGAGCATCGCGCTGCTTCACGGGCGGATGAAAGAAGATGAGAAAAACAGCATCATGCAGGATTTCGCGGAGGGGCGCTATTCCGTTCTTGTATCGACAGTCGTTATAGAAGTCGGCATAGACGTCGCGAACGCGACGTTCATGGTGATAGAGAGCGCGGAGCGGTTCGGGCTCGCGCAGATGCATCAGCTCAGGGGGCGCGTCGGACGCGGCAGCGCGCAGTCATACTGCGTACTCATTATGAACGGCACCGGCGATGTCGCGCGAAGCAGAGCGCATACGCTGGTCAGCAGCAGCGACGGATTTTATATCGCGGAAAAAGATCTTGAGCTCCGCGGTCCCGGCGAGGTGTTCGGTACGCGGCAGCACGGCGTGCCGGACGTCGCGCTTACCGAAATGGTGAGGCACACTGACATAATGGAAGAACTTCGCGGCGACGCGATGGAACTCATAAGACGCGACCCGGACTTATCAATGCCGGGGCACACTGAGTTGAGGGAAAGGGTCGAGACCCTGTTCGGCGGGCGTGCCCAGATCAATATATGACAGGAGACATATAACTATGAGGATCATAAGCGGTGATTACAGATTCAGAAATATAGCGGCGCCTGAAGACAGATCAGTCAGACCGACAGGCGATAAAGTAAAGGGCGCCATGTTCAATATAGTTCAGGACAGGATAAACGGGGCAAATGTCTGCGACCTGTTCGCCGGATCGGGCAACCTCGGTCTGGAGGCGCTGAGCCGCGGGGCAGCCAGATGCTGGTTCGGCGATAATTCAAGGCAGAGCATCAGGTATATCAGGGAAAATATAAGGAAATGCGGCGCGGAGGAAAAGTCCGTCGTCGTGCAGGGCGGATTCGCGAAAACCCTTGACCGCATTGACGGAAAAGTCGACATATTCCTAATAGACCCTCCGTACGGCAGCGGTCTTCTCGTCAAGTCCATAGAACTGATAAGCGAGATGGATCTTCTCGCGGAAGACGGAGTGATAATCGCCGAGCATGAGCGGCGGGACGATGTACCTGATGAGATCGGAAAATACAGAAAAATCAAGGAGAAAAAATACGGGATTGTTGTACTGTCAATATTCATATGTTAAAATATTGATTTAGAAAAAAGTCAGAATTCAGAGGACATTATTATGATCAAGGCACTATACGCGGGGTCGTTCGACCCGATGACCTGCGGACATTTCGACCTGATAGAGCGCAGCGCGAAGTTCTGCGACGAACTGGTCGTGGGAGTGATAAGCAATCCGTCGAAAGTTCCGATGTTCTCGGCAGAGGAACGCAAAAGCATGATACAGGAAGCCTGCCGGGATCTTCCCAACGTGACAGCTGACACATTCGACGGGCTCCTCGCGGATTATGTGAACGAAAAGGGGTTCAATATGGTCATAAGGGGTCTGAGGAGCAGCACTGATTTTGAATCTGAACTTACCATGGCGCAGATGAATGCGCGTCTTTATGAAGGCGATGTTGAGACGATATTCATGGCTACAGATCCCGGATATTCGTTCATCAGCTCATCCATGGCGAAAGAAGTGTTCACGCTCGGCGGGAGCATAGACGGACTCGTTCCCGACACTGTCCTTGAAGTTATGAAAGCGAAAAGAGGTTGATTATGAAAGTACTGGATCTGCTTGAAGAAATCGAAGAAATCGTTGATACAGCGTCGGGGTTCCCTCTGACAGGAAAGATAATGGTAGACGCGAATGAGCTTCTGGCCATTGTAAATGAGATCAGAGATGCGCTCCCGAACGAGATACAGCAGGCGCAGTGGATAAAGAATGAACGCGACCGCATCCTCGGGAACGCGAAAGTAGAATATGATACGATAATCAAAGACGCGAATGAGCAGGCCGAGATGCTGATCGACGACAACGAGATCATGAAGAAATCCAGGACGCGCGCCGCGGCGCTGACGGAGTCGACGGAAGCGAACATCCGCGAAATGAAGATGAGCGCGTATGACTATATAGACGGGATACTGTTCGATTTCCAGGAGAAGATGGACGAGCTTTCCGCGACATATTTCCAGGACATGTTCAATAAGCTTGAAACGACATTCAACGAGGTCAGCGCCACTCTGACGGAGAACCGCGAGGAAATAAAGGAAATGGCGTACAGGACGTCTGTCGATATCGAGGGAGAGGGACCGGCGGAAGAACCGGCGGCCGAAGAAGAGCCTGAAGAAAATTACTACGATGATGAAGAACAGTAATATTCATGTC
This sequence comes from Anaerovoracaceae bacterium, assembly GCA_036342375.1. Lineage (GTDB taxonomy): Bacteria > Bacillota > Clostridia > Peptostreptococcales > Anaerovoracaceae > JALCRY01. The sequence continues at coordinate 3,686 of JAZAUJ010000088.1, forward strand.
ACAGGTATAATAGCTGAATACGATCCTTTACACAACGGCCATATCTATCATCTCGGGCGTGCCCGGGATGAGGGTACGGCCTGTTTTTTGGCAGCGGTGATGTCAGGCGACTTTACGCAGCGCGGCGAACCTGCCTTGACGGACAAATGGTCCAGGGCGGAGGAGGCTCTCCGTGCGGGCGTGGATCTTGTGCTCGAACTGCCATATGTATTCGCGACATCGAGCGCGGAGTATTTCGCCGAAGGAGGCATAAGGGTGCTGAGGAAACTCGGCGTCGTCGATTCTGTCTGTTTCGGGGCAGAAGGAGATCCGGCAGATATCAGAGAGGCGGCTGACATTCTTATGGCCGAGCCGGAAGAATACAGGACGAAGCTGCGCATGTGCATGGACAGCGGGATGCCGTTCCCTGCCGCCCGGCAGGAGGCGCTGAAAGGGATCATCAGCCATCCCGAAGTACTGAGTTCTCCAAACAACATACTTGCAGTCGAATACCTCAAGGCGCTCGGCAATGAAGGAGACATAAAACCAATTTGTGTCAAACGAACAGGAGCGGATCACGGATCGGAAAATCTGATCGGAAATATCGCGAGCGGGAGCGCGGTAAGACGCGCGCTGAGGCGGGGAAGTACAGATGAAGCGCTTTCAGCCGTTCCGGAATGCACGAAAGCTGTGCTGGAAAAAGAACAGGATCACATGGTCTTCGCCGATTCCGAATTATTTTTCGAACTGATGCGGGCCGCTGTACTGACAAAAAGCGCCGGAGAGATATCCCGTACTCTCGGATGCGTTGAGGGACTTGAAAACAGGATAAAGAAATATATACGAGCTGCAGGTTCGAGGGAGGAGCTTATCGATCTTGTGGCCGGCAGCAGATATACGAAGGCTTCCGTTTCGAGGCTGCTGCTGCATATATTGACAGGGACGCGGGAATCAGACCTTCACAGAACAGAGCCTTATGTCAGAGTCCTCGGCGCCGGTCCCGGAGGGCGGCAGCTCATCCGAATTATAAAGGACCGCGGATCGTGCGGCGATATCATTTCGGCGGGTCTGCCGAGAAATTCAGGCGGCGGCGCATTGACCGGCGAAGAGATAAAAGCGGCGGATATATATAATGCGCTTGCCGGAAAAGACATCTATGAAAACAGTGAATTCGTGAGGACGCCTGTCATTCTCTGACGGCCCGGGATGCGCGGCGCCGCGTTTCCGGTAAATCGTGTGTTGAAATTCCAGTGTTTCAGCGATATAATTATTAAGTCAGTTTTATAAATCACACGGAGGAAATGTTATGAAGATTTTAGTTATCAACTGCGGGAGTTCATCTCTGAAATATCAGTTTATTGATATGAACGGTGAACATGTGCTATTCATAGGTATTTTTGAGAGGATAGGTATGGACGTTTCTGTAATATCTCATGATAAGAGAGGCGTAGACATATGGGTCAACGAAGTCCCGTTGAAGGATCTAACCGACGCTATCGCCCAGGTGCTCG
>JAZAUJ010000089.1:0-5161 GCA_036342375.1 Anaerovoracaceae bacterium
CGGGCGGATGGTCATATCGATGCTCAGGCGGGGCGCCGGGGAGGATTCTGTGCGCGGAGTCATCGCGGGCGAAGATTCATACACGGCGTACAGCCTGATACTCGCGCCGCGCGGCCTTGACCGCGCCATACTTCAGAATCCGGGCGCGAATGATATGTTCTCGGCAGACGATATAGACTGGGATGCGCTCAAGGGCTGCGGGCTACTCCATTTCGGACATCCGTCGACTATGAAGAGGATATATGAAAATGACGGGGAAGGACTGCTGCGGATACTCCGCGGCGCGAAAGAGCGCGGCATGCTGACATCGCTCGATCTGTGCGCGGTCGACCCGGGTTCGGACGCCGGGAAATGCAGATGGGGGCGCGTTATGGAGCGCGTACTGCCTTACACGGATTTCTTCGTTCCAAGCATTGATGAGGCGAGGGAGATATTCATGCCCGGAGAAGCGGGGAGCGGTGACGTCATGGAAGACGCGGCCGTCATCGCCGGGCGGGCCCGCTCGCTGGGCGCCCGGAACATTCTCATAAAATGCGGCGCGCGCGGGATGTATTATGAAAACGCGGACGCCGGATTTTTCAGGCGGGCCGAGGACACGCTCGGGACCCGGCGCGGATCGCTCAGCTCGTGGGCGGACGCACGCGGCCAAAGAGATGCAGTGGCAGTAAAAAAAGAAGTATCCGGGCTCGGAGCCGGGGATACTTCTATTGCAGCCTATCTCGCCGCGCTGCTGCGCGGGTTCCCGTTCGAACGGGCCGTGACGCTTGCCGTCACAGAGGGCGCGCTCTGCGTGACCGAAGCTTCCGCGACAGGAGGGCTCAGGCCTTTTGAAGAAGTTTAGTGCCTTCGCTCAGTATGGCGTCGAAGTTCTTCTCCGATGACGCGGCATCCTGCCCGCAGGCCATGACGTAAAGCTTGATTTTCGGTTCTGTGCCGGACGGCCTGATCACCGCAGCGCATCCGTCCGCGAGTTCATAGAACAGCACGTCGCTTTTTCCCATCCCGGTCGGGACTTCCGACCTGTCAGAGATATCCGTTATAGTGCCCTTCTGATAATCGCGGATCCGCGTCACAGGGAGGCCTATCTCTTTCGGCGGCTCCGACCGGAGGCCGGCCATCAGATCCTTCATATCCTGCTTGCCTTCGAGCCCCTCGAACACGACGGACGTCGTGAGTTCTTTATAATATCCGTATTTTTCATAAAGCGCCATCAATGCGTCGTACAGCGTCATGCCTTTTGTGCGGTAGTAGCAGGCCGCCTCGGACAGCAGCATGGCTGCGATGACAGCGTCCTTGTCGCGGGCGTATGTCCCGGCCAGGAATCCGAGGCTTTCCTCGAATCCGAACAGGAATGTATATTCTCCCGTTTCGAGGAATTCCTTTATTTTTTCGCCGATGAATTTGAAGCCGGTGAGCGTTTCAACGCATGTCACGCCGTTCATTTCGCATATCCTGTCGAACATCCTTGTAGAAACGATGCTCTTTACAGCGGCCGCGTTTTCGGGAAGCGTTCCCTGTTCGCGCTTCATCGTGATGAGATAATCGAGCAGGAGGACGCCTATCTGGTTTCCCGTGAATATAACGTAATCGCTGCCTGCGCGCACCGCGCACCCGCATCTGTCGCTGTCGGGATCTGTGCCGATGACGAGATCGACATCCTTTTCTTTCGCGAGCGCTATCGCCAGCGCGAACCCTTCCGCGTTTTCGGGATTCGGGGATTTCACCGTCGGGAAATCACCGTCGGGCACCATCTGTTCTTCTACGGGAATGATATGCTTTATGCCGAGCCGCGTGAGCACTTCCGGCACCAGCTTATATCCCGCGCCGTGGAACGGCGTGTAAACGACTTCGAAATCGTCTGCCGCCTGACGCACGTATTTTCCGCCGACTGACTGCTCAAGGACGCGCGCGATGTACTTTTCGTCCATATCGCGCCCTATCACTGTAATGTCGCCCCGTTTCACCGCCTCCGTGAAATCGCACGTCCTCACATCATCGAAAATATCGATTTTCCGCATTGATTCTGAGACCTGAGCGGCATGTTCCGGCGGAAGCTGCGCCCCGTCGGACCAGTAGGCCTTGTATCCGTTATATTCTTTCGGATTGTGACTCGCTGTGATGTTTATGCCGGCGATTGATCCTGTCTCGCGCAGCGCGAATGACAGCTCCGGCGTCGGTCTCAGTTCATCGAAGATATATGAATGGATCCCGTTCGCCGCGAGCACCGCGGCCGCCTCTTCGGCGTACAGCCGGCTGTTGTTCCTGCTGTCGTACGCGATGGTGACGCCCCCGCCGATATCCTCGCCGCATGAATGTATGAGGTCGGCCATGCCCTGCGTCGCGTAGCGCACGGTGTAAACATTCATGCCGTTCGTCCCGGCCCGCATTTTTCCGCGCAGTCCGGCTGTGCCGAACTCGAGCATCCCCGCGAACATTTCGCGCAGGAGCCCGTCGTCGCTTTCCGCCGCGCGAAGCTCGTCTTTTGTGGCGGCGTCGACGATATCCGACTCCATCCATTTTTTGAATTCCTGTTTATAATCCATACCAGACCTCTATCGTTCTTCAAGCAGCGCCGCTTTTCCCGGCGCGATCACAATAACGTTATCGTATTTTTTATCACTTATCAGGTCACGCCATCTGCCGCTGACGATGACCGTTTTCGGGGCCTCGCCGCGGTTCACCGCCGTGATCATGCTGCCGTACCCGTTCTCATACCGCTCGAACGCGTAGCACCCGTCTTCGCACACGAGCGTCCTGTAACGCCCGCTCTTATACACTTCATGCTGCCTGCGGATCCATATCAGTTTGCGGTACCAGTTCAGCATGTCGCGGTCAGCTTCGCCCCACGGGAAGCACTGCCTGTTGAAAGGATCCTTATATCCCTCCATCAATGCCTCATCGCCGTAGTATATGCACGGCACGCCCGGCAGTGTCATCTGCAGCAGCACCGCCTGCTTCAGCAATGCGCGGCCGCGCTGTTTTTCTTCGGGACTGAGCCGCATCTCCGCGAGGATCTCGCGCGGCGCGTCCTCCGCGGGCTGGCCCGCGAGCGCGGTAAGTATCCGCTCTGTATCATGAGTCCCGAGGCTGTTCATCAGCGCGTTCACTGCCCAGGCGGGATAATTCATGCAGATGGTCTCGACTGTACGCGCGATCTGATTCGCGTCGCCGAAACGGATGAAATTTATTATCGCCGTGCGCATCGGATAGTCCATAACGGAGTCTATCTTGTCGCCTTCGAAATAATTTTTCCGCTCGCTGTATGCTATTTTGTTTGACGCGTCTTCCCATACTTCTCCGATGATCAGCGCGTCCGGCTTTTCGTCTTTGACTGTAGCGGCGAGCTGCCTCATGAATATAGACGGGAGTTCGTCCGCTACATCGAGCCGCCACCCCGAAGCGCCGGCCCTGAGCCAGTACCTGAGCGGTCCGTTGTCTCCCATGAGGAAGCGCTTGTAGCCCTCGCTGTCCTTATACAGCTTCGGCAGAGTATCTATGCCCCACCATGTCTCATATGTCCCGTCGTCGTGGATGTAGTACCAGTCGCGGTACGGTGAATCCTTTCCGCTCCACGCGCCGTGCGTGCCGTAGTGGCCGTATTTGTCAAAGTAGACGGAGTCCGATCCGGTATGAGCGAACACGCCGTCAAGGATGATCCTGATCCCGCGCCTTCCGGCGTCCTCGCACAGCCTGCGGAAATCCTCCTCCGTGCCGAACATCGGATCTATTTTCATATAGTCGCCGGTGTCATATTTGTGATTTGAGTACGCCTCGAATATCGGGCTGAGATAGAGACATGTCACTCCGAGATCTTCGAGATAATCGAGCTTCTGCCGTATGCCTTCGAGATCGCCGCCGAAGAAGTCGTTGTTCATGATCCTGCCGTTCACGGCGCGGTATTCCGGCATGCCGCCCCAGTCGCTGCGGTTCACCTTTCCGGGCAGTTCCGTCCTGCGGCCGTCGGACGCGAAACGGTCGACGAAAATATGATAGAATACTCCGCCGTATATCCAGTCCGGCTCCTCGAACTGCTGATCGTAAACGGTCTGCTGGAACAGGTGCGGCGCGTCGTTTATGACCGCGCGCCCGTCATCTTCCGAGCGGCCCGTCCTCAGCAGTCCGAGATCCGTATGCACGTCGAATTCATACCAGTATAGCCCGCTGTCTCCGATAACAAAGCTTACTTCGTATTCATCGCCTTTACCTTCGGCCGAATCCGACTTTACTTTTTCCATCCGATATATCGCCGGCTTGTCATGGCGGTCATACTTTACCACCATAAACACATCGGCCACGACGATCTCACGGTCGACCCCGATCCTGAAGCGCAGCTTCGTTCCGGAACGCACCGCGCCGAACGGTTCTTTATACTTCAGATCTGAAGGGTCGAATAATATACTTCTGTCATTCACTAAAGTGCTCCCTGAGCGGCCATCTGACCGCTGCTATTATCATGTTATTCTCATCTTTATCAATGCGCCGGTCATATGACGACGTTGTGCCCGACGTAGAACGGGTGAGTGATATATCCCGACAGCATCCTGTCGTCGTTTATTATCGCTCCCTTGTCGAGCACGGCATAGTTTATATCGACGAGATAGACAAGATAGGCAGAAAGTCCGAGAACACCTCGATAACCCGTGATGTAAGCGGCGAGGGCGTTCAGCAGGCATTGCTGAAGATCGTCGAGGGAACGGTGTCCAATGTTCCTCCCCAGGGCGGAAGAAAGCACCCTAACCAGGAGTTCATTCAGATCAACACCAAGGATATCCTCTTCATATGCGGCGGTGCGTTCGACGGCATCGACAAGACTATCTCCGCGCGCATCAATTCCTCTGCTCTCGGTTTCGGCGCAGAGATCAATATCAAGAATGAGAATTCGCTCACAAAGCTGTTGCATTCCGTTGAACCGGACGATCTTGTAAAGTACGGCATTATCCCCGAGCTTGTCGGACGTCTTCCGGTCATCGCGGTACTTGACGAGCTGGACGAGGACGCGCTCATCAAGATACTCGTTGAGCCAAAGAACGCTATCGTAAAGCAGTACAGCTACCTGTTCAGCCTTGACGGCGTTGAGCTTGAGATCGAAAAGGAAGCGCTCCGTGAGATCGCGAAGAAGTCTATTGCCCGTAAGACAGGTGCAAGAGGACTGCGCACGATA
>JAZAUJ010000090.1:0-5145 GCA_036342375.1 Anaerovoracaceae bacterium
CGCTCAGGCCCCTTCATCATTATCCCTTCTATGACAGCCTGTCCTCCGGTCTTCGTCGGGCAGGCATCTTTTATAAATATTTTGTTTAAGTCCATTATGTACTTTTCCGGCTTATGCTACAGTCTTATCTTTTTTATGATGCTTACAAACTCTCTGTTGTTCCTCGTGATCGCAAGGTTGTCCACGATCATCTCGGTGACTTCCTGAGTATCGCGGTTCGAAAGCGCGCGGCGCATGTACCATATGGCTTCCATCTCTTCCTGATCCATCAGGAGATCCTCACGCCGCGTGCCGCTGGCATTCAGATCGAGTGCCGGGAAGATACGTTTTTCCGACAACCTTCTGTCAAGATGCAGTTCCATGTTGCCCGTGCCCTTGAACTCTTCGAATATCACATCATCCATTCGCGAACCTGTTTCAACGAGCGCGGTCGCGAGTATTGTTATGCTCCCGCTCTCCTCCATGTTGCGGGCGGCCCCGAAGAACTTCTTCGGTTTGTACAGCGCCGTCGGATCTATACCGCCCGACAGCGTCTTCCCTGACGCCGGCACGACGAGGTTATACGCCCTTGCGAGTCTCGTGATCGAGTCGAGCAGTATGACAACATCCTGCCCGTGCTCTACAAGTCGCTGCGCCCTCGCGAGAACCATCTCCGCCACCTTAACGTGATGCGACGGCTGCTCGTCGAACGTGGAATAAATGACCTGCCCGCTCTTGAGCGTGCGCTTCATGTCCGTGACCTCTTCAGGCCGTTCGTCCACTAGCAGGACGATCATTTTTATATCAGGATAATTCGTCTCAATGCTCCTCGCTATTTTTTTGAGGAGCGTCGTTTTTCCGGCTTTCGGCGGCGCGACGATAAGGCCCCTCTGACCTTTCCCCACAGGGGATATCAGGTCTATCAGCCGCATCGAAAGGTCGATGCCGTTCTCCATATACAGCCGCTCATTCGGGAATATCGGCGTCAGTCTGTCAAAATCGGGGCGTGTCCTGGCCGTGCCCGGCGGATCGCCGTTGACAGTATTGACATACAGCAATGCCCCGAACTTCTCATTTCTGTTCGGTCTCCTCGATATGCCCTGTATCATGTCGCCCGTTTTAAGATGGAATCTTCTGATCTGAGTCGGTGAAACGTAGATATCGTTTTCGCTCGTGTAGAAATTTTCAAAACGCAGGAATCCGAATCCTCCGTCCGCGATGTCCAGTATGCCTTCGACCGGAGGCCGCTCTTCCGGACTGTATTCGCGCTGTTCGTGACTGTGTCCGCGGCCCGTCTCGTGCTGCTCATGCCCGTTTTCATGCGGAGCCGTTTCCTTTACTTCGCCGTCATCGATGCGCTTCTCCTCCGCGCGTTCTTCCGGCGCTGCTACGATCTCTGCCTTCGCGGATGTATCTTCCGCTTCGTCCGGTGCGGAAGGCTTCGCCTGAGCCGCGGCCTTATGCGCCGATCTTTTCGGAACGACTCTGGCCTTTGAGATAAGCCTCCGCTCGTTCTCTTCCTTTATTTCGGCTATGCGTTCTTCAGACGCCGTAAGATGGCGCGCCGGTTTTTCCTCAGCCTCCGCTTCAGCCGGCTGCCCGCCTGAAATAATGGCTTCGACAAGATCGGCCTTTCTCATTTTCTGGTATCCCCGGATACCGACTGTCTTCGCGATCTCGCGCAGGTCGGCTACTTTCTTAGCTTTCAGTGTTTTTTCGTCCATGAATGATTATCCCCTCACAAATACAAGAAGAATACGCTGTTCACATAAATGATCATTGGTCTCTCTAGTGACTGGAATGATGCGGAGAATCCCGCATGACAATATTATCCTATTCTGAGCGGATTGTCAATGCCGCGCGCCGCGGGGACGGAGCCATGTCGATGCTGCCAAATGAAAAAGAGGCGCCCGCAGGCGCCCCTTCCGGCCAATGCTATTTCACCGGATGTTTCTTAGACTGCGCGACTCCGGCCGCTCTCAGTTTGAGCACTTTGCCGCGCTTCAGCGTCACTCTTCCTTGCTTCACGTTCGACACGCGTACAGTAGAATAGTTCCCGTTCCTGCCGCCCGGGCCCGCCGCACATTGATTTTCTGTTGCAATTCTTTCCGATAAAAGGCACAATATATATGACAAAAGGGGGCCGCATCGCGGCCGGCAAGGAGGTAATGTAAAAATGTATTGCGTAAGGAAAGTATCCGACGATGTATTTTATGTGGGCGGCGACGACAGGCGCCTGGCCCTGTTCGAGAATATCCACCCGATCCCTTCGGGCGTTTCATACAACTCGTATGTGCTCCTGGACGAAAGCACCGTCCTCGTAGACACGGCGGACTGGGCGATCGGCCGGCAGTTCATCAGCAATGTCGAGCACGCGCTCGCAGGACGCGGCCTCGACTATGTCGTGGTCAATCACGTCGAACCCGATCATGCGGCAATGCTTGAAGAAGTGTTATTAAGGTGGCCTTCCGCGAAGGTCATCGCAACGGCGAAGGCATTCACGTTCCTGGAACAGTTCGATATCAATGTCGCTCAGGAAAACAGGATCCCCGTGAAGGAAGGCGACACGCAGTCGTTCGGGAAACATGAATTCACGTTTGTTACGGCGAACATGGTCCACTGGCCGGAGGTCATGGTCTCGTTCGATACGTCCGACGGCACGCTGTATTCGGCGGACGCGTTCGGCACGTTCGGAGCGCTTGGCGGGAAACTGTTCGCGGACGAGTTCGATTTCGATCACGACCTGCTCGATGACGCCAGGAATTATTACTGCAATATCGTGGGCAAATACGGCGCGCAGACGCAGAAACTGCTCGAAAAGGCGTCCGGTCTCGACATCAATATGATATGCCCGCTCCACGGTCCGGTCTGGAGAAAAGACATGGACGTGTTCATTGACAAGTACGACAAGTGGAGCACATATACTCCGGAAGATCCGGACGACGCCGTGATATTCTACGCGTCGATGTACGGCGGCACTGAGAGCGCGGCCCAGTTCGTGTCGCAGCGGCTCAACGAAAACGGGACAGACGCGCGTATGTACGACGTTTCATCGACGCCGGTCACGACGCTCGTCGGCGAATCGTTCCGCGCGGGAAAGATCATTATCGCATCTGTTACATACAACTTTGAGATATTCCCGAAGATGCAGGATTTCCTGTCGGATATAAAAATGCTCGGGCTGAAAAACAGGACTGTCGGGATCATGTACAACGGGACATGGGCGCCGAGATGCGGCGCGCTGCTGCGCGACTTCTTCACAAAGGACATGAAGGACATTAACATTGTCGGAGAAGATCCTTATGTCAAGAGCGCAGCGACAGCTTCAGACGAAGAAGCGCTCACGGCGCTCGCCGATGAGATAGCGAAAGCGTAACACTGTCGAGGCGTTTCGCATTGACGGATAGGACATCAAAACGGAGCCGGCATATGCCGGCTCCTTTATTGTGTCCGTTATGAAGATCGCTCACGGTCAGTCCGCTTTCGGTCCTGCCTTAACGATATTTTCAGGCATGTTCGGATACTTCGCAGCAAAATTGTCAGCGAACATTTTCGCAAGTTTTTTCGCCTGGGCGTCGTAAGCCTCTTTATCCTCCCACGTGTCGCGCGGGTTCATAAGTTCAGAAGGAACGCCCTCGCACGACTGCGGCACATCTACGTTGAATACGTCGTCGTGCCTGAATTCTACATTCTCGAATCCGTCGTTCAGCGCGGCCGTGATCATGGCTCTCGTGTATTTCAGCTTCATCCTGCTGCCCGTTCCGTACGGGCCGCCGGACCATCCTGTGTTCACGAGATATACCTTCGTGTTGTATTTCTCGATGCGCTCGCCGAGCATCCCGGCATATACAGACGCGTCGAGCGGCATGAACGGCTGCCCGAACAGCGTCGAGAACGTAGGCACGGGCTCCGTGATGCCTCTTTCTGTCCCGGCTACCTTCGCCGTGAAGCCCGTCACGAAGTGATACATCGCGGCGTCCGCTCCGAGCCTGCTGATAGGCGGGAGCACTCCGAACGCGTCGGCCGTCAGGAATATCACTACCTTCGGGATGCCGCCGACACCCGGTATCGCGGCATTCGGGATATATTCTATAGGATAGCCCACGCGGGTATTTTCCGTGATGGATCTGTCCGTGTAATCCGCGATCCTCGTCTCCGGGTCGAGTATGACATTCTCGACCTCCGCGCCGAACTTTATCGCATTGAATATTTCAGGCTCGCCCTCGGCGTCGAGGTCGATGCACTTCGCGTAGCATCCGCCTTCGAAGTTGAAGATGCCGTGATCTGTCCAGCCGTGCTCGTCATCGCCGATCAGGATCCTGTTCGGATCGGCCGACAGCGTCGTTTTACCCGTGCCGGAAAGCCCGAAGAATACCGCGCTCTCTTTCGTCACGGGGTCCATATTCGCCGAGCAATGCATAGGCAGCACGTTGTCTTCTTTCGGCATGAGATAGTTCATTACGGAGAAAACGCTCTTCTTTATCTCGCCGGCGTAGGCGGAACCGGCAATGACGACCTTTCTGGCCTCGTAATCTATTATGATCGCGGCCTCGCTGTGTACGCCGTATTTCTCGGGATCTATCTTGCATCCCGGCGCACACATGATCGTAAAGTCAAACTCATTGAGCTTTTCAAGCTCTTCGGCAGTCGGCCTGATGAGCAGGTTCCTGATAAACAGGTTCTGGCACGCGAGTTCGTTCACGATCCTGAACTTTCTCGTGCACTGCGGATCGGCTCCGACGAAACCGTCGAAAATGAAAATTTCCTTTCCGCTCAGATACTCGGCGACTTCGTCCCAGATGCCGTCGAAAACTTCTCTGCTGACCGGGCGGTTCACCTTGCCCCAGTCGATGTCATCGTGCACTCCGGGCGTGTCCACGATGAATTTGTCGTCAGGCGACCTTCCCGTGTATTTCCCCGTCGTGACGACAAGCGCGCCCGTGCTGCTCAGCTGCCCCTCGCCTCTTGCGAGCGCGAGCTCGACGAGCTTTGCCGGCGCGAGATTTCTATGTACTTCAGCCGGAGATTTTATACCCAGCTTCTCTAACCCGTAAGTATTCAAAACGAACCTCCTTACACTACAAGTCTCGGTTTTTTATACTATAACAATAACACTTTGAATTTTTCTTTACAACCGGAAAAGGCTTATTTTTCAGCGGAAAACGC
>JAZAUJ010000091.1:0-5123 GCA_036342375.1 Anaerovoracaceae bacterium
ATAAAATGATCCCACCACGCGTCTTTAATGTTCTTGCAGAATTCCACGCCCAGAGGGCCGAAGTCCCAGCTGTTCGCGAGACCCCCGTAGATTTCAGAGCCGGGGAACACATATCCCCGGTTCTTTGCAAGAGCAACGACAGCGTCCATTGTTACTTCACTGCTCATATTTTTCTGATCTGTCCCTTCTCTGATATATTAATTTTCTTCACCGTCATTCAGATCTTCAGACTCTTCTTCCGGCGCGTCCGCTGTGCCGTCTCCGAGGTCTTCGACTTTCTCTCCGGTCCTGGCCTTCAGTCCGTCGGCCGCTTCTTTAGCCCTGTCTTTTATCTCGTCCGCGGCTTCCTTTATTCCGCCCGCGATATCGTCGAATCTGTTTCCGGCGTCGTCAGCGAGATCTTCCGCTTTATCTTTCAGATCGTCTGTCCTGCTGTCAAATCTGTCCTTCGCGTCTGAAGCGATGTCCTGCGCCCTGTCGACAGCCCTGCCGGCGAATTCCTGGGCCCTGTCCTTTGCGTCTCCGCTCACGATGTCGCTGTAGATCTGCGAGCCCTTGTCCTTCAGCGTGCCGGCGATCTCAGATCCCTTTTCGACGCCCTGGTCTATCTTCTCGTTTACTGTGCGGCTGATATCAACGATCGTGCCGTCATCCTTTACGATCTCCACGACGCACTTGAATCCGAACGCCGCGACGATGCCCGCGACAACGCCCCACGGGGCCACTAACGCGCCGATGACGCCCGCGTTCACAGGCAGATTCAGAAGGATCTCATCTTCCTGATTTTTTACGACGATCTTGGATACATTGCCCTTCCTGACAGCTTCGCCGATCGCGTTCACGATCGCCGCACCCTGCGCGCCCGCGTCGCCTCTGACTCCGCCGTCGATATTTTCCTCGATGCTTATGATAGCGTCCACTACGCTTCCGTCTGACGCTTCCAGAGCCTCTTTCGCTTCTTTATACGTTACCCCGGTCCTGTCCTTTACCAGTTCGATTTTCTCTAATGTGATTTCCATGGTACTGCCTCCTTAAGTAAGTATCATTTATCCCCGTAGAAACTTTCGCTCCTTAGTTTTCCTATGTCTAAATAATATGACGAATATTCCTTCATGATCCGCCCGAGTTCCGTCAGTTCGTGCCGGCCGAGGCTCAGCTTTCTGAAATCCCTCATGGGCGTCTCTATGAAGTATTTTAATATATCTACTATACCAAAATCGACTTCGTAAATCAACGAACCGGGCCTGTTCTTTTCTTTCGCGCAGTCCGCGCAGATAACGCCTCCGTCTCGGACGGAAAACGCCGCCGCGGGAAGCTTTCTGCCGCACGACGCGCACTCTTCTGTCCCGGGCGAATAACCGGCCTGCGCCATCGCCTTGACGATATACGCGAGCAGCAGCGTGCCCGTCTCTCCGCGCCGCTCTTCCATCACATCGAGGAACTCCGCCGTGATGTCGAAAAGCTCCGGCACGGGGTAATCCTCCTGAAGCAGTTTCGTGATGAATTCAAGCGCGTACGAACAGTCGGCGAATTTGTCTATATCGCCGCCTATCCCGTAATGGCTTTTTATGACCTCAGCCGAACGCACAGAAACAGACCCGTTTTTTTCGCGGAGGCTGTACCGTCCGAGCACGAACGGCCTCACAGCGAGAGCGGATCTGCTTTTACTGTTTTCGGCGATGTATGTGCCCGCGCTGATCTTCCCGAACTCGCGCGTGAATATCGTGAGCATCCTGCGTCCGCCGAGTGTCTTGACCTGTCTCAGCACGATGCCTTCCGTAACTCCGTCCATCACATATCCTTATATCCGAAATTGGCCATCGCCGCCGCGGAATCGCGCCAGTTTTCCTTTACCTTGACCCAAAGTTCCATATACACTCTGCATCCGAGCAGCGCCTCGATCTCCACCCGCGCCGCCTTGCCGATGCCTTTGAGTTTCCTGCCGCCTTTCCCTATGATGATGCCCTTGTGCGACTTCTTCTCACAGTATATTACAGCGCTTATGTCGTCGATATCGTCCTTCTCCTCGAACTTTTCTACCACTACGGCAATGCCGTGCGGCACTTCTTCGTTCAGATAGAGAAGCGTCTTTTCCCTTATTATCTCACTGACGAGGAAACGCTCCGGGTAATCAGTCATCATATCCGCCGGGAAAAACATCGGCCCTTCAGGCATAAGACCGCCGAGTGTTTTCGTGATGTCAGTCACATTCGTGCCTTTGAGCACGCTGACGCCGAATATATCCTCGAAGATACCGAGTTCGTCGTATTCGCTGAATATCTTCGCGTACTTGTCGGGCCCCATAAGATCCATCTTGTTTATGACAAGATATTTCGGAGTTTTTGTCTTCTTCAGAAGGTCAACGATATATTTGTCGCCTGTCCCGGACTCCATGACATCGTCTACAAGAAAAAGTATTGCGTCTACTTCATCGAATGTCCCGAGCGCGCTGTCCGTCATGTATGAACCGAGCCTGTTCTTAGGCTTGTGGATCCCGGGGGTATCAATGAATACCATCTGCGTCTCATTCACGGCGTCCGTGTAGATACCGCGGATGACATTTCTCGTCGTCTGCGGTTTGTCTGTAGTGATGGCGACCTTCTCCCCTATGACAGCGTTGAGAAGTGTCGATTTGCCCACATTCGGCCTTCCGATTATACTGATAAATCCGCTTTTCAAAATTCCCATCCTTTCGGCATCAGTTCGCGAAGCGGATATGACTAGAGCGAATCTTCGCTTTCGCCCGTTATCACCTGCATATCCGGCGCGAAGTCATACAGGAACTGTCTGCATATCCCGCACGGCCACGCCGCGCCGTCATCGCAGCACACGGCGATCGCCTCAAAATCGCTGTGCCCTTCGCTCACAGCCTTGACTGCGGCCGTCCTTTCGGCGCAAATAGTCGCGCCAAACGACGAATTCTCTATATTGCAGCCAGTGAAAACGCTCCCGTCAGAACACCTGATGGCGGCGCCCACATGCAGCCCGGAATAAGGCACATGCGCGTTTATCCTGGCCTTCATAGCTTCTCTGTACAATTCTTTCATATCAGCGCTCCAATCCGATCTTCTCCATTATTTCTTCTTCAGCCGCCCGCATGACAGCCTTTTCGTCAGGTTCCATATGGTCATATCCGAGCAGATGACACATACTGTGCACAAACAGATATACAAGCTCGCGCCTGAGCGGATGTCCGTACTCCTCAGCCTGCTCCTCCGCGCGCTTTCCGCAGATAACAACGTCCCCGAGCGATACATACCCCGCGGCGGGTATATCGTCCTTCGACGCGAACTGCGGGAATGACAGCACATCTGTAACAGCGTCCACGCCCCTGTACTCGCTGTTTATCTTCCTTATGGATCCAGGGTCGGTGAACGTCACGCTCACCTCCGTGTCCTCCTCGCTGCCGCGTCTCACGCCTTCGCGTTCGAGACACAGCCCGGCGGCGCGCTCCATATCCGCCAGCACATTCTCATCAATGCCCTGTTCTCCGTCGAATATCAGATTCATTCGTCGTCCTCCGGGTTCGATTTATAGTACCGCTCATACGCGTTCACTATCTTCTTCACGAGTTCGTGCCGCACGACGTCGACATCTTTCAGATAACAGAATCCTATTCCCTGCACGTTTTTGAGAACGCGGCAGGCTTCCACGAGCCCCGACCTTCTCCCTTTCGGCAGGTCTATCTGGGTAAGGTCGCCGGTCACGATCATCCTCGAGCCGAAGCCGAGCCTGGTGAGCGCCATTTTCATCTGTTCGCGCGTCGTGTTCTGGGCCTCGTCGAGTATGATGAACGCGTTATCGAGCGTGCGCCCTCTCATGTACGCGAGAGGACATATCTCTATGACTTCCTTTTCCTTGAGCCTGAGAGCGCTGTCTCGCCCGAGCACGTCATAGAGCGCATCGTAAAGAGGTCTGAGATACGGATCGACTTTTTCCTGCAGGTCGCCCGGCAGGAACCCGAGCCTTTCGCCCGCTTCCACAGCCGGTCTCGACAGTATTGTTTTCTGGACCTGCTTCTTTTTGAACGCCGTGACAGCCATCGCGACCGCGATATACGTCTTTCCGGTGCCGGCCGGCCCGATCCCGAACACGACATCCCTCTTTCTGATGGTGTCGACATATTCTTTCTGACCTATAGTCTTCGGCTTGAGAGGTCTTCCGGTGTGCGTATAGCAGATGATATCCTTGTCTATGTTCCCGTCTTTATACGACAGACCCTTCTCCGAGAGCGATATGATATAGTTCAGTTTCTGCCTGTCGAGATGCTCTCCGTCCTCAAGCAGTGTGATGAGCTCGTTTATGACTTTCCCGGCCTGCTCGGTATTTTCACCTTTTATCACGAGATCGTCTCCGCGCTGCATGATGTCTACCCCCAGCGCGTCCTTCAGCATGATGAGGTTCCTGTCCATATTCCCGAACAGTTCGGCAGTATCGATGTCATCGTGCAGCTCTATTTTAAGAATGTTATCCAATAATAAACTTCCTCCCGTTAAAACATCAATGTATGGCTCTTATTATATCATCGGTAAAAAGAAGCCGCCACAAAATGTGGCGGCGTGTTTTTCTTCTATGAAAGAAATTCTTCGACGTTCTTTCGCACAGTATTTCCGTCTGCCTTTCCCTTCAGCTCTTTCATGACGGCGCCCATGAGTTTCCCCATGTTTTCTTTCCCGCCTTCTATGCCGAGCCCCGCGGCGGCTTTCCGGATGACGTCTTTTATCTCCTCCTCCGAAAGCTGTTTCGGAAGAAACTCGGAAAGAACATCTATCTCGGCTCTATAGGCATCCAGCAAGTCGGTCCGCCCGGCCCTTTCAAAATCCGGCAGAGCGTCTTTTCGCATCTTGACCTGCTTTGTCAGGATGACGGCTATATCGTCATCGCTGAGTTCTTTTCTTTCGTCCACCTCGACATGCTTCACAGCGGCTCTGGCGGAACTGATTGTTCTTTTTCTGACTTCGTCGTGATTTCGGAGTGCGTTTTTGTACTCCTCCGTCAGTCTCTCATTTAATGTCAATAAGCTCACTTCCTGTTCTGAGCAATGTCCGCTATTTCCTTCTGGCCTTCTTCCTGGCTGCTTCGGACTTCTTTTTTCTTTTTACACTCGGCTTTTCGTAATGCTC
>JAZAUJ010000092.1:0-5088 GCA_036342375.1 Anaerovoracaceae bacterium
AGTGATGCCGGTCGGCGGCATACGCGAGAAGGTGCTCGCCGCTCACAGGGCGGGAATAAGGAAAGTCCTTATCCCGCGCGACAATGAGCCGGACATCGACGATATACCCGAGAATGTACGCAGGCAGCTCACGTTCGTCCTGCTCGACAATGTACAGCAGGCGCTCGACGAGGTGCTCGTAAGAAAACCGGAAAAGAAATCATGAAAATAAAGACAGCAGAGATAGTGGCGGTGACCGCGCGGCCCGAACAGTATCCGCCGGATGACCTTCCGGAGATCGCGTTCGCCGGCAAGTCGAATGTCGGGAAGTCATCGCTGCTCAATCTCCTGACCGGGAGAAAAAAGCTCGCGAAAGTGAGCGGCAGTCCCGGCAAGACACGCACGATAAATTTTTACGAAATAAACGGACAGTTCAGGATAGCCGATCTTCCGGGATACGGATACGCGAAAGTTTCGAAATCGATGTCGGAGGACTGGGGCAGGATGATGGATGATTATTTCGCTGAGCGCAGGTCGCTCAGAAAAGTCGTCCTGCTCGTCGATATCCGCCACGAACCGACGGCGCAGGACGTGCAGATGTATGACTATATGAAATATTACGGCCTTGACGGCCTTATAGTCGCGACAAAGGCGGACAAGCTGTCGAACAATCAGAAAAACAGGGCGCTCGCAGTCATCAGGAAAACGCTCGGCGCAGGAGACGCGAAAATAATCCCGGTCTCCGCGCTGAAAAAGACAGGCGCGGACGCATTGACGGATGAAATAGGCAGGATAGTCCTGCAGGAGTAGACATGCAGTTCAACATCGCGTGGAGAGTTCTGATAAAAAGGCTCAAGGCGATACGCTTCATGATGGCGGACCGCTCTGTTCCGAAGCGCAAAAAAGCGCTTGTGGTGTTCGGCATCATCTATGTGCTGTTCCCGCTCGTCCAGATCGCGCAGCCGTTCGGCATCATAAGCGACATCCTGCTGTGGATCTGGATACTGTGGCATCTGCGCGATACGCTCGATACGTACTGGTTCGGCGAGAAGACTACGGACTACTCAAAAAAATTTGCCGGAAGAGATACTATCAATGCGGTGGATTTTGATGTAAAATATGACGGTGAAGAGAAAAGCAGACATGACGACGGAGGGCGGAATGGACACTAGCGTAATAGGAAAAGTCATTATCACTGAAGAGCAGATCCGCAGGCGCGCTGAAGAGATCGGCGCGAAGATAGATAAGGATTTCGAAGGCGAGAGCGTGCTGCTGATCGGCATACTGAAAGGCGCTGTTCCCTGGATGGTCGATCTCATGAAGAATATACATCTCGATGTGGAGATAGACTTCATGGCGTGCAGCAGCTACGGCGCCGCGACGAAGAGTTCCGGCGTCGTGAAGATAAACAAGGATCTCGACTATGACATCAAGGGCAAGAATGTTATTATTGTTGAAGACATAGTCGATTCCGGAACGACACTCGCGTATCTGAAAAAATACCTGGCGAACAGGGGAACGAAGAGCGTCAGCATATGCTGCATGCTCGACAAGCCCGAAGGAAGAAAAATCGACATAAATGCGGATTATGTCGGCTTTGAGGTCCCTGACGTATTTATCGTCGGTTACGGGCTCGACGCGGATCAGAAATACAGACAGCTTCCGTATATAAGCTATCTCAGCGAATAAGCTTACAGCGCATTGATGCGTTACGAAATACATTTCAAACGAACCAGGAGGAAAAAATGGGCTATACAGCAAAGGTAGGAATTTCAAACAAACATCTGCATCTTTCGCAGAAGGATCTCGAGACGCTTTTCGGAGAGGGTTATGAGCTGACACCGAGAAAGCCTCTGGGGCAGCCGGGACAGTTCGCATGTGAGGAAAAGGTCGATATCGTAGGCCCGAAGAGAACGCTGAACGGCGTAAGAGTGCTCGGACCTGTGAGAAAAGAGACTCAGGTCGAGCTCGCGATGACTGACGCGAGAACGATAGGTATAGACGCTCCGCTGAGAGAGTCCGGACACCTCGACGGAACGCCCGGATGCAAGATCATAGGCCCTAAGGGCGAGATCGAGCTCGAACGCGGCGTCATCATCGCGCAGAGACATATCCACCTGTCGACAGAACAGGCCAGGGAAGCGGGAGTAAAGGATCACGATGTCGTAAAGATAAAGATCAAAGGCGACAGGGCCCTCGTGTTCGACGAGGTAGTCGTAAGAGCCGGCGACACTCATGAGAGAGAGATCCACATCGATACTGATGAAGGAAACGCTGCGGGCTGCACGCCTGATACGATAGGAGAAATCGTAGAATAATAATGAATATATTTGATATTATCGGGCCGGTCATGATCGGCCCGAGTTCTTCTCATACGGCCGGAGCCGCCAGGATCGGAAGGATGGCGAGACATCTTCTCGGTGAGCCCGCGGTGAAGGCGCATATACTGCTCGCGGGGTCATTCGCGCATACATATAAAGGTCATGGTACTGACAAAGCCATCATGGCGGGGATCATGAATATGGCGCCGGACGACAGGCGTATAAGAAACAGTCTTCAGATCGCCTCAGAAGCGGGTATAGACTATGGATTCGAACCGGGTATCATAGAAAACTGTCATCCTAATACCGCGCGGATCACTCTGGAAGGAGAGTCCGGGCGGAAACTTGTGATGCAGGCGTCTTCTGTCGGAGGCGGGAATATCATGGTGAATGAGATAAACGGCCTCAAGGTGGAGATCAGCGGACAGTTCTCCACTCTTATTGTCGTGCACCGCGACATCCCGGGCATGATCGCGAAAGTGACGACGATCATGGCAGACGAAGGCATGAACATTTTCAATTTCATGCTGAACCGCGACGGCAAGGGAGGCACGGCCGTCATGACCATAGAGTGCGACGGGGAAATAGCCGGGAAAATAACCGATGAACTCAGCTGTCTGGACAATGTCATGTCCGTCACGCTGATAACGCCGCTTTAAGGAGGAAACGGGATGCTCAAATATCAGACAGTAAAAGAACTCGTTGACGCCGCGGACGCGGAAGGAAAGAAGATCTCGGAAATCGTCATAGCCGACCAGGCGGAACAGATGGAGGCCGGACGCGAAGAACTCTTCGGCAAAATGGCTGAGGATTACAGAATAATGAAGGAGTCGGCGGAAGAGGGCTGCAGCGCGGGCATAAGATCTGCAAGCGGGCTGACGGGAGGCGATGCGTATCTCCTGGCAAAGGCGGCGGAAAGCGGGGAGTCCCTGTGCGGAGGAATGTTCTCTGACGCGATCGCGAAGGCTGTCGCGGTCTCCGAACTGAATGCTTCGATGGGGCGGATCGTCGCTGCGCCCACGGCGGGATCGTGCGGCATCATGCCCGGGACGCTCATAGCTTTCCAGGAAGAATACGGAGCCGACAATGAAACTATTGTTATGTCAATGTTCACAGCCGCCGCTGTCGGGATGGTCATAAACAATGTCGCGTGCCTCGCGGGCGCTGGAGGAGGATGCCAGGCCGAATGCGGATCGGCGTCATCCATGGCAGCCGCGGCGCTCACGGAGGCGGCGGGCGGCACGCCGGATATGGTGTCTCATGCCGCCGCGATCGCGATGAAAAATATACTCGGCCTCGTGTGCGACCCGGTCGCCGGACTTGTGGAGATCCCGTGCATAAAGAGAAATGCCGGGGGAACAGCGAACGCGATATGCGCGGCGGAAATGGCTCTCGCGGGCGTAAAAAGCAGGATACCATGCGATGATGTGCTGCTCGCGATGAAGCACGTCGGAGATTCCATGCCGGAGGCTTTGAGAGAGACCGCAATGGGCGGTCTCGCGGACACTCCGTCCGGCCGCGCGATGAAAGAGCGCGTGTTCGGGAAACAAAACAAATAGTTTCGTGAAAATAGAAAAAATTTTTCTGCACCTGTGAATTTTTCTAATTTGCGGGTATTTTTTTCGTTTTTTGATTGTTTTTTCCACTCTGACGAAATTTCACGCCGCTTTTTTTACTGGTAAGAAAGTTCTGTCAGTTTGAAATGCAATGGGCCCCGTTATATAATGATAGCCGTGAGCAGAGTATGCTTTGACAGAAAACTCTGCGTAAACCATTCCCTGTATTTTCAATAATTACTGGAGGAAATTCAATATGAGCGAGAAGAAGATCATGATCGTAGACGGAAATACTGCTGCGGCATATGTTGCGTATGCTTTTTCGGAAGTAGCCGGTATTTTCCCGATCACTCCGTCGTCGCCGATGGCGGAAATCACGGACGAATGGTCCGCGAACGGAAGGAAGAATATGTTCGGACAGCCGGTCCATATCGTGGAGATGCAGTCTGAAGCCGGAGCTTCAGGCGTTGTCCACGGATGTCTCGAGGCCGGAGCTCTCGCCACGTCGTTCACGGCGTCGCAGGGCCTGATGCTGATGATCCCGACTCTTCACAGGATCGCGGGCGAAAGACTCCCCGGAGTACTGCATATCGCGGCCAGAACGATAGGTACTCATGCGTTCTCTATTTTCGGAGATCATTCCGACGTCATGAACTGCCGTCAGACAGGCTGGGGCATGCTCTCGACGGGCAGTGTACAGGAAGTAATGGACCTTGCGGGCGTTGCGCACCTTGCGGCGATAAAGGGCCATATCCCGGTCATGCATTTCATGGACGGATTCAGGACATCGCACGAAGTACAGAAGGTCGAAGCGATCGATTACGACGATTTCGCGAAGCTGGTCGACAGAGACGAACTGCAGGCGTTCAGAGACCGTGCGATAAATCCGGAAGATCCTTGCATGAGGTCCACGGTAGAAAACCCGGACGTTTACTTCCAGATCAGAGAGACGAACAACGCCGATTACGATGCGTTCCCGGATATCGTGGAAGAATACATGGAAAAGATGAGCGAGATCACGGGAAGAGAATATCATCTGTTCAATTATTACGGCGCGCCTGATGCGGAGAAGATCATCGTCGCCATGGGTTCCGTCAGCGGAACGATCAGACAGGTCGTGGACGCGATGACGGCGAAGGGCGAAAAGGTCGGATATCTGCAGGTGCACCTGTACAGACCTTTCTCGGTAAAACATTTCCTGAAATACATACCGAAAACAGTAAAGAAGATAG
>JAZAUJ010000093.1:0-5082 GCA_036342375.1 Anaerovoracaceae bacterium
AATCCGCGGGATATAATATAGTAAGAGTGTGAGGAAGGAAAAATGAAAACAGGTAAATTCTGCATTGCCAGCGACCATGGCGGGTTCGCGCTGAAAGAGAAGGTGATAATGCATCTCTCGGAACTGGGCATCGATGCCGAAGATCTCGGCTGCTTTTCCGAAGAGAGCGTTGATTATCCGCAGTACGGAAAGATGATCGGCGAAGCGGTCGCGTCCGGAAAATTCGATTACGGCATCGCCCTCTGCGGCACGGGCATCGGCATATCGATCGCGGCGAACAAGGTCAGAGGCGTTAGGTGCGCTCTATGCACCAGCACTGAAATGGCTTCGCTTGCCGCCAGACACAACAATGCCAATATCATCGCCCTCGGCGGACGGACGACTCCGCCGGAGCAGGCGTTTGAGATAATAGACACATGGCTGAACTCGGAATTCGAGGGCGGCAGGCATAAACGTCGGACGGATCAGCTCGACGCCATGTAAGGAGGACATTGATGAGTAAAGTATTTGTTTTCGATCACCCGCTTATCCAGCATAAAGTAGCGCTGCTGAGAGATAAGGACACGACGACGAAGGATTTCCGCGACCTTGTGAATGAGATCGGACTCCTCATGGGGTATGAGGCCACGCGCGATCTCCCGCTGAAAGAGGTAGAGATCGAAACACCGATAGCGAAGACGAACGTGAATATGCTGTCCGGCCAGGACGTCGCTATCGTGCCGATACTGAGAGCCGGGCTCGGCCTCGTGGACGGCATGCTGTCGCTCATCCCGACCGCCAAAGTAGGACATATCGGATTGTACAGAGATCCGGATACTCACGAGCCCGTCGAATATTACTGCAAAATGCCGGCGGACATCGATAAGAGAAGGATATTCGTAGTAGATCCGATGCTCGCGACAGGCGGGAGCGCCTGCGCGGCGATAGACTTCATAAAGAAGCGCGGCGGAAAAGATATCGTGTTCATGTGCCTCATCGCGGCGCCGGAAGGCATCGCGAGGCTCGAGAAAGAGCATCCGGACGTGGACATATATATTGCCGCGAAAGATGAAAAACTTAACGAAGACGCGTACATAGTGCCGGGGCTCGGCGACGCCGGCGACCGGCTGTACGGTACAAAATAAGGAAAAATATAAAGTGAAAGGGGAAAGATATGGTTCAGATTCCTGACAGTGTGAGTAAGTACACGAATGTTTATGACGTATTGAAGGAGAGGGGCTTTATCGAGCAATGCACGAATGAAGAGGAAGTGCGCGACATGCTCGGAAGGGAAAAGATCAAATTCTATATCGGTTTTGACCCGACGGCCGACAGCCTGCACATCGGACATTTCATGCAGACGATCATCATGATGTATATGCAGAAATACGGACACACGCCGATCGTTCTTATCGGAGGCGGCACGACGATGGTCGGCGACCCTTCGGGCAGGACCGACATGAGGAAGATGATGACGCAGGAACAGATCCAGGAGAACGGCAGGAAGTTCGTGAAGCTGTTCGAGCGTTACCTGGATTTCGATCAGGGCTATGAGTATTACGGGCACCAGCCGACGGACGGACCGGATGCTCCTGTTCAGAACAAAGAGCCGGAGCCGGGAAAGGCGATATGCGTCGACAACGCCAAGTGGCTGCTGCAGCTTAATTATGTCGAGTTCGTAAGAGAGATAGGACGCCATTTCTCAGTAAATGAGATGCTGAGGGCGGAGTGCTACAAGCAGAGACTCGAGAAGGGACTTTCGTTCCTCGAATTCAACTATATGCTCATGCAGAGCTACGACTTCTATGTCATGTCGCACGATCTCGACTGCAAGATGCAGTTCGGCGGCAACGACCAGTGGTCGAATATCCTCGGCGGCATAGACCTCGTGAGGCGCAAGGATCAGAAGACAGTCTACGGTCTGACATTCTCGCTGCTGACGAACTACGAGGGCAAGAAGATGGGCAAGACCGGCAAGGGTACGCTGTGGCTCAATCCGGAAAAGACGTCGCCTTACGAGTTCTACCAGTACTGGAGAAACGTGAACGACGCCGACGTCGAAAAGTGCCTGAGGATGCTGACGTTCCTGCCGATGGACGAGGTGAGGAGACTCGCTTCGCTCCCGGGCGAGGAGATCAACCACGCTAAGGAAGTGCTGGCGTTCGAGGTCACGAAGCTCGTGCACGGCGAAGAAGAAGCGATAAAGGCGCAGGAAGGCGCGAGGGCCGCGTTCGAGGACGGCACTTCGATCGAAAACATGCCGACGACAAAGATGGATGTCTCCGATTTCGAGGGCGACGGTATCGGCGTGCTGACTCTCATGTGCAATGTCGGACTCGCATCGTCAAACAGCGATGCAAGGCGGACCGTTGAGCAGGGCGGCCTTACCGTACAGGATCAGAAGATCACCGACCCGAAGACGATGATCACCCAGGACATGTTCAATGCCGAAGGCAAACTGATCATGAGGAAGGGGAAGAAAGTATATCACGTCATCGACATCAAATAGCGCGAAAGCGGCGGTCCGTCCGCCGCTTTTTTATTGAGCATCAATGCCGCCGCGCAATTGACATCCGCAATAAATATATGATACAATTCTCGTGCTGGTCATGAAGGCCGGCGGTTCACGAAGAACGACATTCACCCACGAAGGGTCATAGAAACCGCGCTGCGGTTTTATGGTACCCGAGTGGGTTTTTGATTGTGGAAATACAGGTGAGAATTTGACAAGATCCAAAGTTCTGTTCGTTTTCAGTAAAATAATGCAGATGATCATTATGCTGATCGTTCTGTCCATTATCGTGTTTGCGATATCCCGGGCATGTCCCGGCGATCCGCTGAAGTCATATTACGGCGACGGCGTAGAGCATATGAGCACGCAGGAACAGTACGAGGCGCGCGAGCGGCTCGGACTGAATGATCCGCTTGCGACTCAGTATTTCCGCTGGGCGAAAAACTCTCTTGAAGGCGACTGGGGGATCTCGTATAAGTACAAGAGGCCCGTGAAGGACGTTATCGGCAAATTCTGGCCGAACACGCTCCTGCTGGGCGGCATCACGCTCGCACTCATTTTCCCTCTGTCAATGCTCCTTGGCCGTTACTGCGCCCGGCGGGAGGATACTCTGGCAGACAGAGTGATATGCAAGATCGGAGTCATCAGCGGGAGCATACCGGCATTTCTTCTGGCGCTTGTCCTGCTCCTGCTGTTTGCCGTAAAACTCCCGGTGTTCCCGACGGGAGGCGCGTACTCTTACGGGTCAGACGGGTCCCTGCCCGACCGGCTTTGGCATCTCGTGCTCCCGGTGTCGGCCATGGTCATTACCCATCTGTGGTATTTCGCCTATCTTGTGAGGAATAAACTGACTTACGAAACAAGGCGGGACTATGTGCTGCTCTGCAAGGTGAAGGGGCTTTCAGATAAGCAAATCATCAAGAAGCATTGTATGAAGAATATCATGCCTTCGCTTCTCACGCTTCTCGCGGTACAGGTGCAGCATATCCTAGGAGGCGCGTATGTGATAGAGATGGTATTCTCATATCCGGGTCTCGGAGAGCTCAGCTTCGAGAGCGCGAAATACCAGGATTACAATATGCTGATGGCGCTGTGTCTGCTGACCGGCGCGGTGGTCCTGGTCACCAACCTTATAGTTCAGATAGCGAATGAATTCATTGATCCGCGCATGCGATATGAAGAGAGGGTGGTGGAAGATGCCTGAGATTTTCAGAAGCAAAAAGAGATCCGCCTCCCCGACGCTGGAAGTAAAAGTTCCGACGGTCGCGGTATGCGTACTGATCGCGATAGCGGCGGCGTGCATTTTCGCGAATATCATCGCGCCGTATGACGTTACGGATATGGATCCGGATGCGCTCAGCGTAGCGCCGAACGCTTCTCACATTTTCGGCAACGATACTCTGGGCCGCGATCTGTTTTCCATGATACTTTTCGGCGGGAGATATTCCCTGCTGATCGGTATACTCGCGACGCTGATCTCGACGTTCATCGCGGTAGTCTACGGATGCCTCAGCGGGATCCTGCCGCGGATCGCTGACGATATCATGATGCGATTCGTTGAATTGATGCTGTCGATACCTTCTATCCTGCTGGTAATATTCCTGCAGGCCATGATGGGAGATCCGACCGTGATATCTATTTCTATAGTAATAGGGATCACGTCGTGGATGAACATCTCGAAGATCGTGCGCAGCGAGGTGAGGCAGATCAGGAATACCGATTACGTCCTCGCGGCGAGGATCATGGGTGGAGGCTTTTTCTACGTCCTGCGAAAACATCTCGCGCCGAATTTCATACCTGCGATCATGTACATGGTCGTCTCAAATGTCGGATCGGCCATAATCACCGAGGCGACGCTGAGCTTTATGGGCCTCGGCCTGCCGCTCACGCAAGTTTCCTGGGGAAGTCTGATGTCTATGTCGCAGGAAGTCCTGACGACCGGCTGCTGGTGGATAATAATCCTCCCGGGGCTGTTCCTTGTGACGACGCAGGTCTGCATAACGGATATCGGCGATTATATCAGGAGAAAGAGCAGCAGACTGTTCAGCAATCTCTGATAACGGGAGTTATCGCAGAAGGATGCGACCGGCCGGCGAAAGGGGCCGGGATGCACAAATTACTCAAACAGGAGGAACTCTATGAGAACAAAAACAAGTTTTAGAAAAACGGCATTGGTGATACTGCTTTGCCTGGCAACAGCGGTCTCTGTGATCGGCCTGACCGGCTGCGGTTCGGATGATGTCGCGAACGATGCCGAAACGCTCGTCTACGGCAGCGGAGATTATACTGCTATAAACCCGGCTCTTTACGAGCACGGCGAGATAAACCTGCTGCTGTTCGCGGGGCTCACTGCGCATGACGAGAATGACAATGTCGTGCCGGGACTCGCAAAATCGTGGTCGTGGGATGACAGCACGAAAACATACACTTTCAACCTGAGGAAAAACCTCAAATTCCATGACGGGGAGCCGCTCACGTCGGCGGACGTGAAATTCACGCTCGAAGCGATACTCGATGAAGACAATCAGTCCGAGATAGCCACGAACTATCAGGATATCAGGAAGATCAGCTGCCCGAACGACGAGACAGTC
>JAZAUJ010000094.1:0-5032 GCA_036342375.1 Anaerovoracaceae bacterium
CATAAAAAATACATCCGGAGATGAAAAATACGTGCGCACGGGAAGCTCGCTCGTGTGGAAAGCGAACGGGAAAGATATAAAATACAGAGGGAATTCGAAGGGGAACCTTCCGGTATCGGTAACGGTCTCCTACTATCTCAACGGGCAGAAACTCTCGGCTGACGAGATAAAGGGAAAATCCGGGAAAGTCCAGATAAAGTTCGCATATACTGTCCACCAGAAGGACAGCATTGACGGCCAGACGATATCGCATCCGTACACGATGATAAGCGGCGCTGTGCTCGATAACAGCCATTTCTCGAATATTTCCGTTACAAACGGCAAGAACGTAGCGCAGGACGGCTCGAGCATCGTCGTGGGGATGGCGCTCCCCGGGCTCGCCGAGAATCTCGGACTTACAGGAAGGATCGATATCCCGGAGACAGTAACGATCACGGCGGATGTAAAGGACTTCGAACTTGACGGGACATACACGGCGGCGATCTCCGGCCTGCTCGGCAATATCGACAAGTCCGGAATATCGAAAGCCGAAAGCCTGGCCGATCAGCTTGAGTCAGGCCTGAACGAACTGTCGACGGCGTCATCGGCCCTCGCCGCGAGCGCGAACGCGCTCTGCGCGGGAAATATCGATCTCGCGGAAGGCACGCAGGAACTCCAGGACCGCAGCACGGAACTCGCGAACGGACTCGCTAGCCTGTCATCGGGAGCTAAGACGCTCAACGGCATCGTTCAGAATATGTCGCTGAGTCTGACAGAAGACCAGCAAAACAATATAAAAAACCAGGCCGCCAGAGCGGTGTCGAAAGATCTGAATGACCCGAACAGCGATCTTTCTAAAGGTCTCGCATTGATCAGCAGCAAAGTAAAAGACGGATTGAAAAATAATACGACGATACAGGAACAGACAGCGAAAATAAAGAACCTGTTCGAAAATGCAGGCGAATCTGAGGACAAGGCTCAGGCTTATGCAACCGCGATGGTAAATGGTATCATCGATTCCAGTGTGGATCAGACGATCTCAGCCGAGAAAGATAATAGACTGTTCGAAAGCATCGCACAGAATGCAGCATTGAGCGGAGCAGAAGGCGCTCTTGATGCGCTCCCGAACAGTTCTCAGTTCCAGGCGCTGAAAAAAGCGACCCAGGCCCTGGAAGACGGTACCGCGACAGCGTCAGCAAGCGTGAACGGAGAAACCGGCGAGACAATCACAGGCGGGATCAGCGCTATCAACAAGGGAGCTCAAAAGCTCGCAAGCAAATCCTCTGAGTATGCCGGGTATATGAATACATTCGACAAGGAAGGCATCCAGAAACTCGTCAGTTCGCTCAATGACGAAGAACTGAAACAGGTCGCGAACAAACTCAAGGCTGTAATAGACGCCTCATCCGACCCTGTGTTCATCGGCGGGAAAGCGAGTTCGATGGCCGGCGAGAGCAGGATAATATTCAAGACAGATTATATAGGTGATTAGCAGGCCAATAATATTTCATATATATTCCCTGACGCGGGGCGTCCCGGCGAAAATCCGCCGCGGGCGCCCTGCCTTTTTCTTTCTTTTTTTCATTTTCAATGTTATAATGACGATACAGGCGGGAGAGTTTTTTCATCGTGGCCAGGAACGAAGTACAGTTGGATATGACCAGAGGACCGGTCGGAAAAGAATTGCTCCTTTTCTGCATCCCGGTCGCGCTCACGAGCATGCTGCAGCTGCTTTTCAACGCGGCTGATATTATCGTTGTCGGACAGTTCGTCGGCGCGGAGGCCGTGGCCGCGATAGGCGCGACAACATTCCTTATCAATCTCCTCGTCACGTTTTTCATCGGAATGTCGATCGGCGTGACGGTCGTTATCTCGACCGACCTCGGAGCGGGAAGACTCGAAGATGTAAAGACAGAAGCGCATACGGCGGTAGCGGTAAGCGTGCTGTTCGGCATTGCCATAGCATGCTTCGGAGCCGTATTCTGCAGGACGTTCCTCACATGGATGGCCACGCCGGCCGACATTATCGACATGTCCGCGTCGTACCTGCGGATATATTTCATCGGCGTGCTGGGACTCGTCATATACTCGTTCGGGCGGGCGGTGCTGATCACGACAGGCGACACAAAACGGCCGATGTACTACCTCATCGCGTCGGGCTGCATCAATGTCGCGCTGAACCTTGTCCTGGTCATCCGCTTCGACATGGGCGTGACGGGCGTCGGCATCGCGACAGCCGTCTCGCAGTTCGTTTCAGCGTACCTTGTGATAAACCGGCTCCGCCATATCAAAGGCCCTTGCGGCATTTCAATAAGAAACCTTCACATCAACAAAGGCAAGCTCAGAAAAATAATCCGGCTCGGACTCCCGACCGGACTTCAGGGCATGGTGTTTTCGATTTCCAACGTAATGATACAGTCGTCCGTCAATTCCCTCGGGACGCTCTATGTCGCGGGCAATGCCGCCGCGTCGAACCTCGAAGGATTCGTGTTCATGACAATGGACGCGTTCAATCAGGGCGTCACGACCTTTATGGGCCAGAATTACGGCGCCGGCAGAGACGACAGATTCGTGAAGATATGGAAGACCGGGACCCTGCAGGTGGCGTGCGCCGGGCTCGGGTTCGGGCTCATCCTCCTCGCGGCGGGCCGTTTCCTTCTCGGCATCTACCTTCCGACATCCGCGACAGCCGTCTCATACGGCTATGTCAGAATGAAAATATTCATGACGACATACTTCATCTGCGGCATGATGAATGTCGCCACCGGCTGCATCAGGGGCCTGAACAGGCCGCTCGTCCCGATGATAGCGACAACGATCGGCGTCTGCCTCGTAAGGATAGTCTACATCATATTCGGGTTCGGACCTGTCAAAGCGGCGTACGGCCCCATGGCGGCGTACATATCGCTCGTCGCATCCTACCCCGTGACGTGGGTGCTCACGGGGCTGTTCCTCGTCTGGTACTTCTTCAGACTGAAAAACAGGATATCCGAAAGATTTGCCGCGAACCGCAGCGCTGAGGCGGCGGCCGTATCAGAGGAATAATTCCGGCTCCGCGCGTCTCGCGTATCCGAGCTCAAGCTCGCGCTTATGATACAGGAAACGCGGATCGTCAAAATACTTCGCGCCGTGCGGGCATTTTTTCACGCAGGCGCAGCACTTCATGCAAATGCCGCTCACAACAGACACGTCATCCATATCGATCGACCCCATCAGGCACACCTGCACGCACGTCATGCAGCGCACGCATTTCTCAGGGTCTGTTTTCGGCTTCACCTTCAATATATTCACGGGATTCCCCGCCCTGTCGCGCGGTTTGTAATACGGGCGGAGCGGGACATGGCCCTTCACGGCGACCGGAGATCTTATCTCATCAATGCTCTTAAGCTTCGCCGCGACGTCTTTCCCGAACGCTTCAGCGACGCGGATGTCTTTTTCATCCGGCCTTCCCGCCGCCAGCACATCCGAGAAAGAATGCTCTCCGATGAACGCCGCGGCCGCCGCTGTGCGGAAGCCGCATCCTTCAAGTATATCCCTCAGTTCTATCAATGCGTCGTCGTAGTTTCTGTTCCCGTACACCACTACAGGCACCGCCGCGGCGCCTCCTCCGACTACAGTGCCCAGATATTTCAGCAGGACGTTCGGCACCCGGCCCTCTATCACGGGCGTGCCGAACACCACAAGATCTTCCGGCCCGAACGTCGGATCACCTCCGTGCGAGCCGAACCCGCCTTCCCTGACCGCGGGAAGCGTGAAATCAAAACAGGCGGACCCGGCGCCGAGTTCCCCGGCAGCCGGATCCGCTATAGCCTTCACTGTCCTTTCCGTAGTACCCGTGGCGCTGAAATACATCGCCGTCACGCGCGTAAAGTTCATAACAGTCTCCTTTTTTCCGTCATGACCGGCCGGTACCGGCCGCACCTGCGGCATCAAAGCACTTTGCTGAGGAAGTCTTTTGTCCTCTCGTTCTTCGGGCTGCCGAATATATGCTGCGGCGTCCCTTCTTCAAACACGATGCCTTCGTCTATGAACAGGATCCTGTCCGCGACTTCCCGCGCGAATCCCATCTCATGCGTTACGATCACCATAGTCATGCCGTTCTCCGCGAGTTCTTTCATGACCTCGAGCACTTCGCCGACCATCTCAGGGTCGAGCGCCGATGTCGGTTCGTCGAACAGCATTACCTCCGGCTCCATGGCGAGAGCCCTCGCAATCGCCACGCGCTGCGCCTGGCCGCCTGAAAGGCTCGACGGATAGACATCCGCCTTGTCGTCAAGTCCGACCCGGTTCAGCAGTTCGAGCGCCTTCGCTTTCGCGTCCTCTTCCGAAACGCCCTTCGTCAGCTTCGGGGCGAGCGTAATATTGTCCATCACGTTCATGTTCTGGAACAGGTTGAAACTCTGGAACACCATCCCGAGTTTCTGGCGCACTTTGTTTATATCAACGCCGTCCGCATTGATTTTTTCACCGTCAATAATGATATCGCCTCCGGTAGGCGTTTCGAGCAGATTTATGCAGCGCAGGAATGTGCTCTTGCCCGACCCCGAAGGACCGATAACGCATACGACTTCGCCGTCGTTTATCGTCTCCGTTATCCCTTTCAGGACCTCGGTATCTCCGAATGACTTTACGAGATTATTCACTTCTATCACTGACAGCCATCCTCCTTTCCATATAGAGCACGAGCCTTGAAAGAGGGATCGTGAGCGAGAGATATACGAATGCCACGCCGAGGTACGCGGGCCACGCTTCGAACGTGCGCGACGCCCAGAGCATACCCACGCGGGTGACTTCGACGATCGCGATGACCGACAGCACCGCTGTTTCTTTTATCAATGTGATGAATTCGTTCCCGAGCGCCGGGAGTATTATCCTGAACGCCTGCGGGATAACTATATACCGTTTCGTCTGCGCGTTCGTGAGTCCGAGCGATCTTGCCGCCTCTATCTGGCCCTGGTCGACCGCCTGCAGCCCCGCTCTTATGATCTCAGCCACATAAGCCGCGCTGTTCAGCCCGCACGCGAGGAAGCCGCATACAGGTTCGATGCCCCTC
>JAZAUJ010000095.1:0-4914 GCA_036342375.1 Anaerovoracaceae bacterium
TCATATCTCGCTATCACCATCTGTGCGATGCGGTCGCCGTCGTTTACAGTGAACGGTTCATCGCCTAGATTCGTAAGCGAAACTCCGATCTCGCCTCTGTAGTCGCTGTCTATAGTGCCTACGCCGTTCGTGAGGCATATGCCCTTTTTCACAGCGAGGCCGCTGCGCGCCCTTATCTGCGCTTCATATCCTTCCGGCAGTTCTATATAAAGCCCTGTCGGTATGAGAGCCCGTTTTCCGGGCGCAATAACTACAGGATCGTCAAGCATTGCTTTGATATCCATACCTGCAGATCCTGCGGTCTCATACGCGGGGACACGCCCGCTCTTCGTGATCAGTCTTATTTTCATCCCGTCACCATTCTCCTCAATCCTGTTTTATGATTTGTGACAGCAACTGCGCCGTAATTGTTGATGTCGCACAGTTTTTCAGCTATGCGTGACACATCGGCAGCGGTGACTGCGTCCACCTCGTCCAGCACTTCGCCGGCCGGCCTTACGGCGCCTCTTCGCAGAACTTCCCGCCCGTTCCTGAACATCATGGAGTTCACATTCTCGAGCCCGAAAATAAATCCGCTCTTGAGCTGCTCTTTCGCTTTCGAAAGCTCGGCGTCTCCCACATCGCTGCCGCCGAGGTTCTCAAGTTCTTCCTTCACGCCGCGCACAGCGGCGCCGATCCTGTCATGAGCGACGGCGGCATATATATAGAACGCTCCGTCATGTTCGAACGAGAGATTCGAAGAATAGACAGTGTACGCGAGCCCCTTCCGTTCTCTGATATTCTGGAACAGACGTGAACTCATGCTCCCGCCGAGTATCTCGGAGAACACGGCGATCTTGAAATAATCATCGTCATAGACAGGGACGCTCTTTGCCGCGAGCGCGATGTGGCTCTGTTCTATATCCTTCACCCTGACGCGGAATGCCGGCTCATACGGCGCGGGTTCGTAATCATACTTCGGTTTGCCCGGCCTGAAACGCGAGAACGCGTCTTCCAGCTTTTCGCACAGGGCGTCTCCGTCGAAATTCCCGGCCACAGATACGACTATGCTGTCCAGAGTATACTGGTTTTCTATATATCTCAGTATCGTCTGTCTCCTGATCCTGCCGAGAGTCGACTCCGTTCCGAGCACAGGTGAACTGAGCGGAGTATTCCTGAATACGTTCTGCATGACAGTCTCTATGCAGCAATCCGCCGGATCGTCATTCGCCATTTTCATTTCCTCGAATATGACCCTGCGTTCGCGCTCCATCTCCTGTTCATCGAAAACAGAGCCTGTGAACATATCCATCAATATATCGAGAGATCTGCAGACATTCGAACTCAGCGACTTGAAATAATAGCAAGTCGCCTCTTTCCCGGTGAAAGCGTTCATGCGGCTGCCCATCGCGTCCATGTCCCGCGATATCTCCATGGCGTTTCTGTTTTCCGTTCCTTTGAACATCATATGTTCAATAAAATGAGAAACGCCGGAATTCGATTTTCCCTCGAATCCGCTCCCGGCGTGTACCCAAATACCAAGAGATACGGACTGTACCTCTCCGATATATTCCATCGCGACTCTGACGCCGCAGTCAAGCTGTCTGATTTCTACCATATATTCCTCCGGCCCCTGTATGTCTTAGTTATTCAGCTGTCTTTCCGAAAGATTCGATATACCTCTTTATCACATTCACGGCGTTCTCGTCGAACGCAGCCTTAGGCGTTTCTTTTTCTCTTTCAGGACTCCAGCATCTTTCGGTGTAAGCTTCGATCAGCTCGTCGAAACTGCATCCCCGGTCGATCAGATCCCCTATGAAATCACGCTCGTTATTCGCGCTCCATTTATACAGATCCCAGTAAGCATCGTTATATTCCTCCGGCAGGACGCCGTAATGAGGATTCACGATACATTTCGCCCCCAGCGCTCTGCACTTTTCCGTCGATCTCATCGAATCATCAAAATTCTTAAGTATACTGGCCTCGATGTTGTCCCAGCCCTGGATGATACCGGTGCTTTCCGAAGCGAACAGCACGCCGTCCGGTTCCACGAGGTACGCCATGCTGCAGTCCGTATGGCCCTTGCACTCCACAGCGCGCACAGATCCTCCTGCGCCGAGATCCACGACCTCATTGTCTGCGAGCGGCCGGGTGATTTCAAAGCCCTGTTTCGCCGCGTTGTTTTTGCCCGGGTCGCCGTAGAGCTTCTCCGCATTGACAGAAAGAGACTGTATCATTTTTCTCGCGCCTTCACGCGTGAATATGTACTGTCCGTACGCCGAACCGCATATCTCCGCCTCCGGGAAGGATTCCATAATAAAAGGGAGCGCGCCTATATGATCATAATGCGTATGTGTGAGCACAACGATATCGAGTGCCCGGCCGTCCAGCGCTTCCCGGATGTTCTCTATGAGTTTGTCCCCGCAGTATGCCATGCCGGTGTCCATCAGCAGCGTTTTTTCATACTTAGTAATGAGATATGATTCGCCTCCGTGTCCGGCAGTCACTCTCACATACCCGTCCGGGAGTTTCGCGGGATCGTTGTTTTCATACGCTCTTCTCAGCGCCTCCGCGTCGTATTTTTCATCAATGCGTGTGTCAATCTCCATGATGCTGTGTCCCTCCGTCGATATCAGTTCATGTCATTATCTTCATAGTCGTCAGGCACATATCCGTCAGTCAGCGGATCGTCCGGATCGCTCCTGTCGGCCATAGCCGCCAGATCCATGATATATTCATCGAGCTCATAGTCCATGCAGCCTGAGAAATCGTAATCATACTCGCCCTGTCCGACATTTTCGAGACGCGCGAGCGTAATAGCGTCCAGCACTGTCCCGGACACGATATCTCCCGTTTCCCGGTCCGTACAGTCCACTTCGGACTCCGCCGTGTAACACTGCCTGAATCTGTAGAACTCATCCGTGAACTGTTTCATGCTGTCCTCATCCACAGCGTTTCTCGCGAGCCCGGACAGTTCACGCTTGATGTTATCGAGGAGCATGTAAATATCGGACTCTCTGTCAGGCACGGCTTCGAGCATGTCGTCGAAATAGTTCACTATAAGTTCGGCGACTGTTTCGTTGTCCGCCTGGCTGAAGAACTCATTCAGTGTATCAGCGGGGATTTCTTCGTCGCATTCCGCTATCTCGGCGAAATCCTCAAAATACTCGAAATCATTCGGATCGTCGATCTCGAGGATATCAAGAAGTTCCTGTAATTCCATGGCACACCATCCTGTCTTTACACTTTGCCGATCTCAAGGTTTTTGAACTTCACATTCGCCGTAACGTCAGATCCGCTCATGATCTTATCGATCATATTCACGAAGTTCTCCGAAAGATCGCTCGCGTAGAAATCGTTGTCCGTAACGGAGCCGCCTGAATGCATATCGCGTTCGTCCAATATGGCGTCCACGGCGTCAACGATCTCTTCCGAAGGATTTATTATCTTTATGTCAGGATAAAGTCTCTCGATGTTCGGCCGGATAAGCGGATAATGCGTACAGCCGAGCACGAGCGTATCTATCCTGTTCTCAAGGACGAAATCGTCCATGTAATGGCGTATGGTGAGATCCATAATGTCGCTGTTTATGATCCCTTCCTCTATCAGCGGAACAAATGCGGGACACGCCGTCTCATAAACGTCCAGATCCGGATCTATTCTATTTATCTTGTCCTTATATGCGTGCGACGCTATCGTGACCTTTGTTCCTATTATGCCGACCTGACTGTCTTCTGAACATGATCTCGCTGTGCGTTCGGCGGCCGGATCAATAATGCCGACTACCGGTATATCCGGATATTCGCGGGACAGATCGCCGAGACATGTGGAACTCACTGTATTGCATGCGATAACGATCATCTTGACATCTTGCTTTACAAGGAAATCGGCTATCTGCATCGAGAAGTTCCTGATGGTCGATACGGCTTTTGACCCGTAAGGCGTACGGGCTGTGTCCCCGAAATATATTATTTTCTCATGAGGGAGTCTTCTCATCATGGGCGGGATGCTCGTGAGCCCTCCCAGCCCCGAATCGAAAAAGCCTATCGGCCTGTTGTCCATATTTAAAGTTCCTTTACGTTCTCTTTACAGTCCGCTAACATTTACTGTATCACACAATATGATATAATCAAACATATTTTACAACAAGAAAACGACTATGTAAATGAACAGCGGAGGCACAGATGGCCAAAAAAATAAGACAGAGAAACGAGACAGACGACAAATATAAATGGGATCTTGAATCCATGTATCCGAACGAACAGAAGTGGGAATCGGATCTTCTGGCGGTAAAGGACAAAGTCCGCGAACTGGCGGGATACAGGGGGCGCACGGCGGCCGACGCGAAGACCCTGCTCCGTGTGCTCAGGCTTTCAGACAGCATAAATCTCACGGCGGAAAATGTCGTCGTATACGCGATGATGCGCCGCGACGAGGACAACAGGCGCGAGAAGTATCAGGCGATGTGTGACAGGGCGATGTCAGCGCTCGCTCAGCTCTCCGCCGAGATCGCGTTCGTAGAGCCGGAACTTCTGTCGCACGACAAAGAGGAGATATTCGGATTCATTGACGACGAACCGGAACTCGAGACATACAGGTTCTATCTGGACCGCGCGTTCCGGGAAAAAGATCACGTGCTGTCGGAAAAAGAAGAGCGGCTCATGGCGAGATTCAGCGAACTCACCCGCGCGCCGTCCGATATATTCCGCATGCTTAACGACGCTGACCTGAAGTTCGGCGTGATAACTGATGAAAACGGAGAAGAAGCGGAGCTGACGCACGGAAACTACATCACATTCATGCAGTCGAAAAACCGCGAAGTCAGGAAACAGGCGTACACGCATTGCTACGAAACATACAGGTCCATGATAAACACGATAGCGTCCGCATATAACTACAGCGTGAAATGCGACTGCACATCGGCGGAGATAAGGA
>JAZAUJ010000096.1:0-4911 GCA_036342375.1 Anaerovoracaceae bacterium
GAGAAAAACAATGTCGAGGCCGACGCCAGGATCGAGAATCTGATGGAGTTCCGTTCTGTCATAGGCGAATATGAAAACGAAGGCGAACTTACGCTGTCGGACTTTCTGGAACGCATCGCGCTGCTGTCCGATATCGACAATCATGATCCGTCGGAGAACGCGGTCACGCTTATGACGCTCCACAGCGCGAAGGGCCTCGAGTTCCCGTTCGTATTCATGCCCGGCCTCGAGGACGGGCTGTTCCCGAGCATGCGTGACAACACGGACAGGGAGATCGAAGAGGAGCGGAGGCTCTGCTATGTCGGGATGACGCGCGCGAAAGAGCGGCTCTGGCTGACGAGCGCCGAGCGGAGGATGCTGTACGGTCAGACAAATTATACGAGGGAATCGACATTCCTGCGCGAGCTCGATCCGAGGCTGCTGACGGGAGACGGCGTTTACAAGTCGGGAACGGAAGCCGCGCTCGGTTCATCTGTGCCGGCGGACGGTTACGCGAAAGAAAATCCGGTGAAGCCGTTCGACGCGCTCAGAGCGGCAAAACGGCAGATGAAAGCGCCGAAGGAACCCGTGCGCGTGAGCCCGGGCGATGCAGTGGAACACGGGAAATTCGGACGCGGCATCGTGCTGTCGGAAAACGGGAAGGGCATCGCCGAGGTGATGTTCGATTCCGTGGGGAAAAAGAAACTGTCGCTCGACGTCGCGCCGATAAAGAAGATAGAAGACTGATGCGCATTGATGCGGAGGCGGGAAAAGCCCGCGGGAAGAGGGCGCCGGGGGCGCGTCCCGCCCGCGCGAGAGATGGATATGGAAGATAAAAGAGAACTGATAAAAGAAAAAATAGCATTGCTGAACAAAGCCGGCAGGGCGTACTATTCGGAGTCGCGCGAGATAATGAGCAACTACGAATACGATAAGCTTTATGATGAGCTGGCCGCGCTCGAGCGGGAGACCGGGATAATTTACGCGAACAGCCCGACGCAGAATGTCGGCTATGAGACGGTGAGCAGCCTGGAAAAGGAGCGCCACCCGTCGAAAATGCTGTCGCTCGACAAGACGAAAAGCATAGGCGATCTCGCGGCGTTCGCTGGTGACCGAAAATGCCTGCTGTCGTGGAAGATGGACGGGCTTACGATCGTGCTGACGTACAGAGGCGGCGAACTGTTCAAGGCAGTGACGCGCGGAAATGGCGAGGTCGGGGAAGTCGTGACAAACAATGCCAGGGCCTTTGCCGACCTTCCCGTGAAGATAAATTACGACGGCGAGCTCGTTATCCGCGGCGAGGCGACGATCTCATATTCGGAGTTCGAGAAGATAAACGAGACGATCCCCGAAGCGGCGGCGAAGTACAAAAATCCGAGAAACCTCTGCAGCGGCTCGGTGAGGCAGCTCGACAGCTCAGTCACGGCGCGGAGAAATGTGATGTTCCGCGCATTCACGCTCGTCAGCGCCGATCCGTCGCCCGGGTTCAGTAATTCCCGCGAGGCGCAGCAGCTGTGGCTGCGCGGTCAGGGTTTCGATATCGTGGGATATAAAGTAGTGACGGCCGAGAACATGGCCGAAGCTGTCGCCGAGTTCGAGAAGGAGATCGCCGGAAACGACATGCCGAGCGACGGCCTTGTACTGACGTACGATGACATAGAATACGGAAGATCGCTGGGGCAGACGGCGAAATATCCGAGAGACAGTATCGCGTTCAAATGGCGCGACGAGATAAGGGAAACAGAACTGCTCAGGATCGAATGGAACGCGTCGCGAACCGGCCTCATAAACCCGGTCGCCGTATTCGAGCCCGTCGAACTTGAAGGCACGACGGTGAGCCGCGCGTCTGTACATAACGTGAGCATCATGAAGGAACTGGAGCTTGGCGCGGGCGACACTGTCACGGTATACAAGGCGAATATGATCATACCTCAGATAGAAGACAACCTGACCAGGAGCGGGACGGAAGTCCCGCCGGCCTCGTGTCCTGTCTGCGGCGCGAAGACGGAGATCCGCGGAGAAACAGGCGTCGAGACGCTCTACTGCCCGAACCCCGGATGTCCGGCGAAGAAAATAAAATCATTCACGCTGTTCGTAAGCCGCGACGCGATGAATATCGAGGGGCTCAGCGAGCAGACGCTCGAAAAACTGATCGGGCTCGGCTTCGTGAAAGAACCGGCCGATCTGTTCAGGCTGGACGAATGGCGCGAGAGCATAGAGTCGCTAGAAGGGTTCGGTGAAAGGTCGTTCGAAAATCTGCGGAGTTCTGTCGAAAACGCCAGGCACACGACCGCGGCAAGGCTTCTCTACAGCCTCGGGATCCCCGGCATCGGCTCGGCGAACGCGGGCGTGATATCGCGCGCGTGCGGCGGCGACTTTTCGAAGATCCGCGCATTGACGCATGAACAGCTGACGTCCATAGAAGGCATCGGCGACGTGCTCGCGTCCGCGGTGACGGATTACTTCAGCAATGCGGAAAACAACAGGATCGTTGATGATCTTCTCAGCGAGGTAGAGATCGGATCCGAAGGAAATGACAGCGAGCAGACACTGAGCGGCATGACGTTCGTGATAACAGGGAGCCTCGAACATTTTGAGAACCGCGGGCAGCTGAAAGAGGAGATACAGGCGCGCGGCGGGAAAGTCGCCGGTTCTGTAAGCGGCAATACTGATTTTCTGATAAATAATGACGCTTCGAGCGGTTCATCCAAGAACCGCAAAGCCGGGGAACTCGGCGTCCCGATCATCACGGAAGATGAATTTCTGGAGCGGTTCGATGTTCCCGGAAGGAGATAGAGATGTTGAAGGTGGGCAAACTGGACAGCGATCTTCTTAAAGAGATCGTGTTTGACAAAATAACATTCAGGCGGCCGGAAGTCAGGACGCGGCCGGGCATCGGCGAGGACTGCGCTGTGGTGGATTTCGGCGAATATGACGCTGTGATGTCTACAGACCCGATAACCGCGGCCGTGACGGATATAGGGCGGCTGTGCATACATATCTCCAGCAATGACATCGCGTCGAACGGCGTGCAGCCTGTCGGGATCCTGCTGATCGTGCTGCTGCCCGAAGGAACGACGGAAGATGAGATCGCGGAGATGATGAGCCAGGCGGCGGAGGTCAGCGAGGAGCTCGGCGTCGAGATCATCGGGGGACATACCGAGATAACCCGCGCTGTCAGGCAGCCTGTCATCACATCGACGGCCATTGGCCGCGCGCCGGCGGGAGGCTCACAGACCGCCGATGATATCAGGCCCGGAGACTTTATCATTATGACGAAAAGGGCCGGTATCGAAGGCACCGGGATCGTCGCGAGAGATCTGGCTGATGAGCTGAAAGAGTTCATGACAGCGGAGGAGATCGCGAAGGCGCAGGATCTTCTGAAAGAGGTCAGCGTCGTTAAAGAAGGCGTTATCGCGGGAGCGATAGGGACGCACGGGATGCACGATGTCACGGAAGGCGGCGTGCTCGGGGCCGTCTGGGAGATGTGCCATATCGCCGGAGTCGGCTGCGAGGTCTGGCAGGACGAGATACCGGTCGAGGATGTGACATTGAAGATATGCAGCCATTACGGAGCCGACTGGCTGCGGATGATATCGAGCGGATGCATGATGATAGCCGCGGCACCGGATAAAAAAGAAGAAATCATGGACGCGATACACGGCGCCGGGATCGGAGCGGCATGCATAGGCCGGATAACAGAAAAAGGCGGAGATCTTGTGATAAGAAGCGGCGGAGAAACGCGGCCGGTAGATCCGCCGTCGAGCGATGAGATCTACAGGATAGTCGGGAGATAAGAAAGCGCCGGGCTCCCCGGCATTACGGCCGCCGGCCGCCCGCTCAGCCCGCTCTTCGATATTGACGAACATCATCAAAACAAATATAATTTAACGGTATGGAATCGTCTTCAGGCAGCTCCGTTCGTCCGACCCGGGCCCTGCGCAATAAGACACTGTGAACCTTGTCAGGTCCTGACGGAAGCAGCAATAAGCAGAGGCTCTTATGTGCCGCAGGCAAACCCGGGCCGGACGAGCGGAGACGGAGACGTTCTTTTTAATAAAGGAGAGAAAATGTACAAAGCACTTTACCGCCGGTACAGGCCTGAAACATTCGATGAAGTCATCGGGCAGGATCATATCGTGAAAGTCCTGAAAAATCAGATCGAGCAGGACTCGGTATCGCACGCTTACCTGTTCTGCGGGACGCGCGGCACCGGGAAAACGACTATGGCAAGACTGCTCGCGAAGGGCGTGAACTGCCTGGCAGACAGCGGCCGTCCGTGCGGGAAATGCGAAAACTGCATTGATATACAAAACGGCTCGTTCGTAGATCTCATAGAGATAGACGCGGCGTCGAACAGGGGCATCGATGATATAAGGAGCCTGCGGGAGAGCGTGAATTACGCGCCGTCCGTCGGGCGGAGGAAAGTATTTATCATCGACGAAGTGCATATGCTCACAAAGGAAGCGGACAATGCATTGCTGAAAACGATCGAGGAACCGCCGGAAAACGTGATATTCATCCTGTGCACGACGGAGCCGGATTCTCTGCTGCCCACGATACTGAGCCGGTGCATCAGGTTTGATTTCAAATGTATGCCGGAGGATGTGCTGCAGGAGCGCATGCAGTATATATGCGATGACCTGGGCGTTCAGATGGATGGGGAGGCGCTGCACATGATCGCGGTGCAGGCGGACGGGTCGGCGAGAGACGGACTCACGCTGCTCGACCAGTGTATCGCCGGACGGAGCGGTCATATCTCGCTCGAGGATGTGCTTGAGTCGCTCGGAGCCGTGAGCGTCGAGCAGTATCTGGAGCTCACGGATAAGATAATAAGGCGCGATGTCGCGGGCGGGCTCATGCTGATAGACGGGATGATACGCGCGG
Source organism: Anaerovoracaceae bacterium (assembly GCA_036342375.1). Classification (GTDB taxonomy): domain Bacteria; phylum Bacillota; class Clostridia; order Peptostreptococcales; family Anaerovoracaceae; genus JALCRY01. The sequence goes on from JAZAUJ010000096.1 coordinate 4,867, forward strand.
GAAGGGACGCGCGGCAGATACTGCAGGGACTGATGACGCATTACC
>JAZAUJ010000097.1:0-4790 GCA_036342375.1 Anaerovoracaceae bacterium
AGGCACTCGGGCTTCATGCGTCCGCACTCGTCCGCGGGCACGATCTCTACTTCGTTCTTTCCGATGCCGAGCACCGACAGCGCCGCGAACACGGCCGAATGAGCTCCCGCTCCGGCGACGATCCTGATCTTCGGGGCGTTCCTGAGACCTTCCGCGCCGATATCATATCCCTGACGCCTGTACATTTCGTTCCTCGCGGCCGCGAGCGCGCAGATTATCGCGTTCGACGATCCCGTCACGAGCCCCATCGCTGTCTCATCCGGGAGCCCGAACAGGTCGACGATCCATTTCTCGCAGACATCTTCGATCTTCGAGACCGCAGGCGACATCACATAAAGCGCGCCGTTCTGGTTCCACGTATCCGCGATCCACTCCGCGGCGTGCGCGGCGGGAAGCACGCTGCCGTTCACGAATCCGAAGCAGCGCCCTCCGATCTGCGCGGTCGTCGCGCTCCCCGCCTTTTCGAGTTTGCGGATCACTTCCTTCGCGTCTGTACTCTGCTGCGGCATCGGCTCGTCGAACTCTTCGAGCGCCGAAAGACCCTCTTCATCCGGGAAAGCGGGCATTGATGCGACGCCCTCCACATATTTTTCCGAATACTCCTGCGCCTCTTTCAGCAGCGCCCTGTAATTATTGTCCATATTCTCCGCCTCCCTGCTTATCTTCGCAGATAACGTCTATAAGTTTCTGTATGTGCACTTCCATCACGTCTATCGACGGGATGTCCATCCCTACGTCCTCGAACAGCAGCGGGAGCTCCGTGCAGCCGAGTACGAACGCGTCGATATCCTCGTCCTTCTTCAGCCTTTTCACGATCCCGACGACGCGGTCCTGCGTCTCCCTTACGACATTGCCGAGCTCGAGTTCGGACTCGATCTTGCCTCCGATGTACTGCTTTTCCTCTTCCGTCGGCGTCACTACTTCGATGCCTGCCGCCGTGAACGGCTTCTGGAAGAACGTTCCCGTCATCGTCGGATACGTCCCCAGCAATGCGATCTTTCCGTATCCCTTATTTTTGCAGTATTCACAGGCCGCTTCGACGATGCTGACCACCGGGATCGGCGAACCCGCCTGCAGCTTGTCGAAAACGATGTGCGGCGTGATGCCCGTCAGCGTCCCGACCTCGCATCCCGCCGCAGCGAGGTTCTTCATGCCGCTGATAAGGTATTCCGCCAGATCGTCATACGCTTCTCTGTCGCAGAAGTCGAGCACCTCGAAAACGCTGAGGCTCTCGACGGCCATGTGAGGGAAATAATTTTTATCGAGTTTTTTCTGGACTCCGTATTCGAGCGCCCTGTAGTACGCGATCGTCGATTCAGGACCCGTGCCTCCGATAAGACCTAATTTCTTCATTTCGTTCACCACCTTACGTGTTTATTATAGAGAATAAAAATTTGGCAAACAATAGCTGTATTGTTTGCCAAACGATATATCCGATGAGTTCTCCCTTATAAATACAAATCATCTATTGTCACGACGCGCCATAGTGGATCGTCGCCAATACTTTTCTCCACCGCGTCCGTTACCCCTTTTCGCGAGAATATATAATAATACTGCGTTTCCCTTTTTATACACTCGGCAGACTCTTCCAGGTCGTGCAGCTCCCTGATACTGAACGGTCTATCAGTGTATTTGCATTCGGCAAACAGCGCATTTTCTTTTCACGTCCTATGAATCTCTCTGCCGGTTTTCTCATTTCTTCAGCCTCCATTCGCAAACGGCTGTATGATCAGGGTCCGGACAATCCATTATACAATTAACTCGAAAGTTAATATCTTTGGAGTTAATTACAATATGAAATATCCCTGATCGCAAGCGTTTTTGATTTGCGGATCACGGGGCGATCCTGTTCCACGTTAACGACGGACAGTGTCTGACAGAGGAGGGGAACGGGATCTTCATAAGCAGCGGGCAGCTCCATATGGCCGCGCCTCACCGGGATCCCGAAAGAACGTATATATGCATCGATTTTACTTTTGAAAACTACAGCGATAAGATCACGCTCGAAGACATCGCCGCGGAAGCGTCCTGCGCGTAGAGCGGATGCTGCAGGATATTCAGGAAATATACCGGCAGGTTCGTTTTCACATATCTGCGCGAGTACAGACTTGAAAAGAGCACCGAGCTCCTGACCGGGACCGACATGTCGGTCAGTGAGATCGCCTGCAGCTGCGGCTTCAGTTTCGCAAGCTATTTCATCAAGGAATTCAGAGAGCAGTTCGGCATGACGCCGCTCAGGTTCCGCCGTCAGGCCTGATCGAGGATCTCTTTCAGCACCTCAAGCCCCCTGCGCAGCTTATCCGTATCAGCAGGGGAGCAGATGGATATTCTCGCCGCCTCGTAAGGCATCGACTCGCCCACGGCAAAGCGCCCTCCGCCGTAGACCGACACGCCTCTTCGCATTGCTTCTTTCTCGAAACCGCTGCCCGTAAGACCTTCCGGCAGTATCAGCCATCGCCCGAGATTGAGCTCATTTCCGCGCAAGTCGTACTCCGCAAGCACTTCGTCCGTTATCGCGTTGCGCTCCCTTATGCCCTGCCTGCGGTCCTCCGCCACGCCGTCGAATCGCTTCGAAACGATGAGGCGCGACGCGATTTCGAGCAGCAATGCCGAGAGAGACAGGTTCATATTGTACAGCGCGCTCTCGGTCCGCCCGAGGAAGCGCTCCGGCACCGCGGTGAACGCGAGTCTCAGCGCCGGGTTTATCGCCTTCGAAAGACTCAGCACGAAAAACGTCCTGTCCGGTATCATTGAATACACCGTCGCTCCGGTATGCTCCTGCACGATCCTGTCCATGCTGTCCTCGATCACGATCAGGTCGAGTTCCTCCGCGACCCGCGCGATCATCTCTCTGCCTTCCCGGCTCATCATGTGCGTCGTCGGGTTCTGGCAGTCCGGCATGATGTAGAGCGCTTTCACGCCCCGGTTTTTCACCGCGTAGCGGATGCCGGCCTCCGTCATCTCGCCGCCCTCGCTCCCGACGCGGACAAGTCTGACGCCGAACATCGACGCGATGCTTTTAAGCCCGGCGTAGATGAACGGATCCGTGCCGATGCTGTCCCCGGGGCTGAACGTCCCGGCCATTATCGCGGACAGGATATTCTGCGCGCCGTTCGAGAAGCACACGCGCTCCGGCGCGGTCTCGCAGCCGTACTGCCCGAGCAGGTCCGCAGCCGCACTCCTCTGCCAGCTGTCCACATGGATACTGTACTGGAAATACCTCCCGTAATCATTTTCGTCAAGTATCTCTCTCAGCAGCGCATTGATCTCGTCCTGCCGCACCGTCTCCGGCATCATGACGCCCATCTCTATCACTTCGTTCTTATCGTCGACAGATGATGATATCCGGGCCGCGGCATTGTACGCCACATACGTCCCGCGCCCGACAGCCGAACTCAGGATGCCCTTCTCCGAGCAGATTTTGAACGCCTTGGCCACCGTCGCAAGGTTGATGTCGAGATAATCGGCAAGTTCCCGCTGCGGCGGGAGCATCGTCCCCGGCAGCAGTTTCCCGGACACGATGTCCTTCTCAAGCTGCTCCGCCAGTGATCGGTAGATGACGCTGTTTCTGTCTATCTCGGGCCGCCATGACATCGGATAATCGTCGAATGGATTTACAGGCATTTCGCTTTCCTTTCCTGCCGCGCTGATGCGAAGGACCGGGCAGTCCGGCCCCGCCGCGGCTTATCCGCTGTCTATACTTTATCCTCTTTTCAGTCCGTTTTCAAATGCCCGGGCGCGGGGCCGGCATATTATCTTTCGCCGGGCGGCAGCGTAAACGATGCCCGCGATCAGAACGATCGCCGACGCCGCCGCTCCCGCGGCGCTTCCCGGCGCCCTGTACTCGATCCTGATATGAGAAGTCTCGTCCGGGATCTTCGCTCCGAGGAAACCGTCATTCACGATCTCCGTCTTCACTTCTCTGCCGTCCGCCGTGACCCGGAAGCCCTCATCATACGGGAGCGATGTGATCAGCCGTTTCCCGCCGCTTTTTACTGTTCCCTCAAATCCGTTCCCGGATCTCAGTTCCTTCATCGCGGCCGGACTGCTGTACAAAGACGCGCTCATGTCCTCATCCACGCTCCCCGACGTCACCGAGATATCGCCGATCTCAAGGTCTCCGCTCTCGAAAATCACAGGAAGTTCGCTCGTCCCGGCTTTCGCATTGATCGTATAGTGGAATACATTATTCCCGTTATGATACCCGTATCTTTTTCCGTTCTTCCTCCTGCAGCTCTGCATATTGCGTACACCGCCGATATTGATGGCGGCGTCACGGTCACTGTCCCGGTTCTTCACCCTGAACGATACGAACAGCGTCTCGCCTTCGCGCACCGGCCTTGAAAGCCTGAGCGTGCCCTTCGCAGGTATTTTCGCATTGACCGCATTTCCGTCTGTTCCGGAAAACTCCGCGCTTATTTCTGAAAGCGGGATTCTTACGAATCCCTTTCCACCCGGCGCGAAAGCGTACTCGCAAAGGGCGATCTGCTTCTGCTGCCACGAAAGTTTTTTAAACTCCCCGGGAGACGCCGCGCCGTCTGTGACATAAAACACCGGAGCCGCCTTATTATTTCCCCTGATCCCGTCGACGCCGGCGGTGTATTTCACGCCCATGAACCTCAGGAACAGCGGATCATGCTGTTCCGCGAGGCTGAGTCTGTTTCGCGTCGCACGCGGGAGGCTGATATCCTCCTGGAACTTTCTGTAGTGAGGATTCGACAGCGAGGAATAGACGGTCGTCGAAAGCTGCCCCGCGGCCAATGTCCTGTTCACGCAGGCATTCTCATAAT
>JAZAUJ010000098.1:0-4779 GCA_036342375.1 Anaerovoracaceae bacterium
CCCGAGATCTCACATTTTCCTCCGGATATGACCTCGCTCGGTACCGGAGCCGAGATCACGTTCCCGTCAAGCAGTATCACAATACTTTTTTCACTGACGGTCTCATTTTTATTATTCTTATATTTTGATGCGACAGACGTACCGCCGTTCATGCATTTCTGCGTGGCCTCCTCGAACGCCTTCGCGCCGGCGCTGTCCATCTCCACATTTACGACATAGCCGCCGCCCGAACTGTTCCCAGAACTCGTCCCTGCTTCGGCGTTCTTGATGTTGCTTCCGTCCAGCACGTGCGTGCCGTCCGCCAGCGTGAACTCGAGCTGAGCGGTCTTGCCTATCTGCTCTATGGCTTCGTCGGTATTCTTTACGCCCGGCAGTTCTATCCTGATACGCTTCGTGCCTTCGATCGCCACTGTCGGATTCGCGATGCCCATCTCATCTACACGCTTCTCGATGACATCCTTTGTCTGATTCATGGTCTTGTTCAGTTCCGAACCCTTCTGATCCGTCTCCGCTTCAAGTACCACATAAACTCCGCCCTTGATATCAAGGCCGAGCTTTATATCATCTTTTATGGGTTTTATCGGTCCAAGGCCGTGTATAGTGAGCAGCCATCCGAAAACGGTGAGTATAATTATTACGACTGCTAATATCCTGTTTCTTCTCTCTTTCATTTTCCCTCGCTGAAATAATTTGGACAAATGTTTCTAAAATTATATTTTATGCTTTTCTTACCCCTTTAACAAGTGATTAGTAAAAGAAACAGGCCATCCCAAGGGACAGCCTATGACTTTATTTATTCAGTATTAGTCTTCTTTCGTTTCCCCGTCGGTCTCTTCACTGTTTTCTTCTTCCGCGGCGGCCCTCTCTTCGGCAAGCCTCGCGTTCTCGGCCTCCAGGTCGGCCTTTGTCCTCAGCCTCTTAGGACGCTTCGGCGCTGCCTCTTCCTCCTCTTCAGGTTCTTCTTCCTTCTCAGGAGCGCGGACTGCAGGATCAACTACTCTCGAAACAGACCATCTCATCATCTCGAACTTCGTTTTGTCGGCTCCTACCTGAACGATGATGGTCTCATCCTTTGTTTTTACGATCTTTCCGCAGATGCCGCCGATAGTTATTATCTGATCACCTACAGTAAGCGCATTCCTCATGGCGTTGACCTCTTTCTCCTTTTTCTTCTGAGGTCTGACCATAAGAACATACATAAGCACAAACATCAGTACAAGGAAAATGATTCCTAACGTAGCTTGGTTCATTAATGTATCCTCCTTCAAAAAGCTGAATCTTTTTATCATCTGGTGCCGGCGATGGGGGTCGAACCCATACGGTGTTTCCACCACAGGATTTTGAATCCTGCACGTCTGCCAATTCCATCACGCCGGCGTTCTCTCCCCTGATGCCAACAGAATGGCACATTTTTAAATTATATATTAACCCCGTTCCAACGTCAACTCCTCGTCTGAAATCACGCGCATCCTTTTCGGGCCAATAATATCATAGATAACAGGGATAACTATCAATGTCATAAGCGTGGCGTAGAGCATGCCTCCGATACAGACTATGGCGACCGGCTGCACCATTTCCGCACCGTTCCCGAAGCCGGCCGCGAGAGGGAGAAGACCGAGTATCGTAGTGAGCGCCGTCATGAGCACGGGCCTTATCCTGGCGCACGCAGCCTCAACTATAGCCTCGCGTTTCTCCATTCCGCCTTCGCGGAGCTTGTTCAGATAATCGATGAGTACGATCGCATTGTTCACCACGACGCCCTGAAGCATTATGAATCCTATCATCGCGACGACGCTCAGCGTGTTCCCGGTTATGAGGAGCGCGATCATGCCTCCCGTAAAAGCGAGCGGAACAGTGAACATCACGATGAACGGAGATCTGAACGACTGGAACTGGGCGACCATTATAAGGTAGATAAGGAGCAGGCCGAGGAGAAGCATGAGCCCGAGGTCTTTCATGCTGTCCATGACAGTTTCATACATCCCGCTGTACTCTACGCTTACGCCGTCCGGAAGATCCATTTTTTCGATATCATCCTTTATATTGTCCGTGGCCGTCGTCACATTATATCCCTCTGCCGGATCGGCGGTTATATTTACCATCCTCTTCTGATTTTCCCTGTTGATCTGCGACAGCGAGGCCGAACGTGAGATATCGGCGATGTCTCCCAGTTTCACCTTCTTCACTGAGCCGCTGCCGGCGGACGAAGACGACGCGTCCTGTGACGTCAATACGAGATCCTCAAGTTCTTTGCCTGTGATCCCTTCTCCCTGGCCTCCCGTTACGAGTACATCCGTATCGCTCCCGCCGTATCTGACCGAGATCGACGAAGTATTCTCGCTCAGCATTGATGAGACCTGCTGGAGCACCTGCCCCGTCGTGAGTCCGTATTTCATGGCCTCCGATTTATTGACCTTTATATGCAGCTCAAGCGAGGTCTCCCCCGCCCCGTTCGAAACGTCGGTCACACCCTTCGTATGCTTTATCTTCGCTTCTATGTCCGAAGAAACGTCACGCAGCGTGTCGAGGTCGTCAGAATAGACAAAAAGACTTATCTGCCCTCCGCCGTACGATGATGAAGATGAAGAGATATCCATCGTTCCGCTCGCCGCGGCTTCCACTCCGTTTTCCTTCGCGGTCTTCTCTATTACCTTCGCCACCTTCGGCGCATTGCCGATATAATCATCCTTCATCGTTATGTACATCGTGACATTGTGATAATCCGCCGTATCGGACGACATCCCGGTGAACGACATCGCGGTGTCTGTCGTCATTGCTCCGACTGTATCGACGCCTTTTATACTGCCCGCCTTTCTGCTTTTCTCGTCACAGGCCGCTTCGGTGTCGCTCTTCGACATGTCATCGGGCGATGTCACTGTCGCCGTCACCTGCCTCGACGCCATTCCCGGCATAAATTCAAATCCGCGTGTCACAAGAAGTCCGGCAGAGAGAACGAGGAGCAGTACAGCAATGCCGAGCACGGCCGCTTTATGAGAAAGCGCGCCTTCGACGATCTTCCTGAACCGCCCGAGCGATCTGCTGCCGGCCGCAAGCACGGACTCGTTTTTTATATTGTCGAAAAGAGCGTGTCCCAGCGCCGGCACCATCGTCATGGCTATAATAAGGCTCGCTATAAGAGAATACGCCACCGTGAGCGCCATATCCGTGAACAGCTCGCGCGATATGCCGTGCACGAATACTATCGGAGCGAACACGAATATCGTGGTCAGCGTTGACGCGGTGAGCGCCCCCGCGACCTGACGCGTACCCATATACGCGGCCTTCACGGCGGGATAGCCGGCAGACCTCAGTCTGTAGATATTTTCAATGACCACGATCGAATTATCGACGAGCATGCCCACGCCGACAGCCAGCCCGGCGAGCGAGAGCACGTTTATCGTCACGCCCGTAAAATACATGAGCACGATAGCGAATATGAAACTTATCGGGATCGCGAGCGACGTGACGAGCGTCGGTTTCCAGTCGCGCAGGAAATACATGAGGATCAGTATGGCGAGCACGGCCCCGAGCAGGATATTCTGCAGCACGGCGTTCACGGCCATATCAATATATTCTCCCTGGTCTGACAGCATGTCGAACGAAAGCCCGCTGTAATCTTTCTCTAGGGAACTGAATTCTTCCTTAATATTATCCGCGGTCTCCGCTGTCGAGGCATCCGACTGTTTCATGAATGTCAGGAAGAGCGCGTCCTCGCCGTTCACTTTCGCGTATGTACCGCCGCTCGTGCTGACATAATTTATCTCGGCGACATCTCCCAGCCTTACCGGCTCCACGCCGGGGAGGCCTGTGTCAGCAATGACGAGTTCTTTCAGGTCGTCAATGCCTTTTATTTTGTCGCCGACTGTGACCATGAGATCCGAATCGCCTTCTTTTATATATCCCGCGGGCATATCTATGTCCTGCCCTTTCAGCAGCGACGCGATATTGTCTTTCGTCAGCATGCCGGGAAGGTCGAACGCATCGAGGGACGCGCTTTTCTGGCTCTCGAGCTGGGCGAGCGAGCTCTGCAGCTGGGCCGTGAGAGCTGTGAGCGTGCCCTGCCCCGCAGCCACTTCGGCTGAAGAGTTCGCGAGCTGCGAGAGCGCTGTATCGCACCCCGATGAGAATTTTATCTTCGCCGTCATCGCATTGATACTGCTGTCGTCTATGGATGCGTAATCAATGCCGAACTGTCTGAATAATGATCTGTACGGCGACAGGAGTTTCACAGTTTTCCCGATCTGACTGTCGACCGCAGCTGTCGGCATGCCGCTCTGCACCATCTGTTCGCGTGCCGTTAAGAGTGTCTGCAGCTGATCAAGGACTTCTGTGCCGGACGCCTTTGCCGCGGCGAGAGCTCTCTGCTGCCGAACTATGAGTTTTTTCGAGGCTGCGAGCTGCTGCTGCCTGCTTCGGGCCGAGCCGAGGTTCTGCTTCAGCGCGTTTTCGCCCGAACTGAACTGTCCCGCCATCGCCTTCTTCAGCCGCGCGTTCTCGCTGTTTATTTTCTTCTGATCGAGATGCACCACGATATTCTCATCGACCAGTCCCGTAGAAAGCACGCTCGCCACGCCGTCCGTGCCTTCGAGCTTCCTCTGCAGATCGTTCTTCACAAGTTTGGACAGTTCCGATGCTTTCGCCCCTTTCCGGCTGACGGCCGCGACCGCCGCCGGGATCATGTTCGGGTTCATTTTCATAATAGTGGGAGATCCCACTGAATCGTCGAACGTCCCGGAAACGAGCCCTATCTTGTCGCGTATATCGGATGACACGGTAGAA
>JAZAUJ010000099.1:0-4777 GCA_036342375.1 Anaerovoracaceae bacterium
GCCATTCACCGCATCGATGCATCAATGCGGAGCGGCAATATAAACGGGATGTTCATTCTGCCTCACGGCAGTCAAGTAATAACTTAACCCTGTTTCTGTTTGTGCTTCGGGTTTTCGCAGATGACCATGACCTTGCCTTTTCTCTTGATCACCTTGCATTTTTCGCACATGGGTTTTACTGATGATCTGACTTTCATCCTGCACCTCCGCTACTTTTCTCTCCAGGTTATCCTGCCGCGCGAAAGATCGTAAGGTGAGAGTTCCACCTTGACCTTGTCGCCCGGAAGTATTCTTATGAAATTCATTCTGATTTTTCCGGAAACGTGCGCGAGCACTTCATGCCCTGTCTCAAGCTTAACAACGAACATCGCGTTCGGCTGGGCCTCTACAACGACCCCTTCCGCTTCAATTACATCTTTTTTAGCCATTCATTGCACCTTTCCTATCAATGTGAGCAGCTCAGGCTCACCGTCTGTCACGGCCACACTGTTTTCGTAATGCGCCGCGTTCCCGCCGTCCCGCGTCACCACGGTCCAGCCGTTTTCAAGCTTTTTACAGCTGTATGATCCCTCTGTTATCATCGGTTCGACAGCGAGGCACATGCCTTTCGCTATGCGTGGGCCTCTTCCGGCTCTGCCGAAATTCGGTATCTGCGGCGGCTCGTGCATCTTCCGCCCTACGCCGTGCCCGCAGAATTCCCTCACGACGCCGAATCCGTATTCCTCGGCCTTCTTCTGCACCGCGCTTGAGATATCCGATATCCGGCATCCCTTCCTGCAGTACTCCAGGCCTTCGAAGAAACTTTCCTCGGCCGCCCTGATAAGCAGTTTCGCGGCATTGCTGATGTCTCCGACCGGATACGTCCGCGCCGCGTCGCTCACATAGCCTTTATATATGCTCCCGACATCGACGCTCACGATATCGCCGTCTTCCAGCACCCGGCTGTCCGACGGGATCCCGTGGACGATCTCGTCATTCACGGAAGCGCACACTGTCGCCGGAAATCCGCAGTATCCCTTGAACGCGGGTTCCATGCCGTGCGACCTGATGATGTCTTCCGCGAATCTGTCGATATCCATGGTCGTGATCCCCGGTCTGATGAAGTCTTCAAGTTCTTTCAGCACGAGCGCGGTCACACTGCCCGACTCGCGCATGTATCCCAGTTCTTCCTCTGTCTTGACCGGTATCAGCATTATCAGAGTATCCCGACGATATCAGCGAAAACGTTTTCAAACCCTGTTGTCCCGTCCAGGTGCGAGATATTTCCCGCTTCCCTGTAATAGTCCAGCAGAGGAGCTGTCTGTTTTTCGTATACGGCAATGCGGTTTTCCACTGTCTCGCGCGTATCATCCTTCCGCTGCATGAGCTTTCCGCCGCACACATCGCAGATGCCGTCCTTCTTCGGCGGCATATTCGGGATGTTATACGTCGCCCCGCATTTCTCGCATACCCTGCGGCCGAGTATCCTCGTGATAAGTTCTTCAGCCGGGACCTCTATGTCGAGCACATGGTCGACTTTTCCGCCCCGCTCCTCAAGGAACTTGTCAAGCGCCTCGGCCTGTTCGACTGTCCTCGGGAATCCGTCGAGGAGGAAGCCCTCCCTGCAGTCATCCTTCGTCAGTCTGTCAAGGGCTATCTCTATGACCAGAGAATCCGGCACGAGTTCACCCCTGTCCATGAATTCCTTCGCCTTCATCCCGAGCTCGGTCCCTTCTTTGATATTCTCTCTGAAGATATCGCCCGTCGAGATGTGAGGAATGTTATATTTTTCGATTATCTTTGCGGCCTGCGTGCCCTTTCCGGCTCCCGGCGGCCCCAGCAGAATCAGATTCATATATTATTTCCTCCTTTATTTCAGGAATCCTTTATAATTTCGCATCACGAGCTGCTGCTCGAGCTGCTTCATCGTATCCAGCGCCACACCTACGGCGATGAGGATAGATGTCCCTCCGAAATATACCTGATTGAACGCCGTGAAATTGCTCACGAGTGTCGGCAGCGTCGATACCACCGCGAGGAACAGCGCCCCGACTACGGTGATCCTGTTCATTACCCTGCTCAGGTAATCCACAGTCGCGCGTCCCGGTCTTATGCCCGGGATGAAACCGCCGTTCTGCTTCATGTTTTCAGATACTTCCATCGGATTGAATGTGATGGCGGTATAGAAATACGTGAAGAAGAATATCAGTATCACGTTGAAAATAGAGTATATCCATACTCCCGGATTTCCGGAAGGCGACAGCCATTTGTTGACCCAGATCGCGAAACTGGACGTCGTCGACGTGAAGTACGTGATCGTGAGCGGGAACTGCAGCAGCGATATCGAGAATATGATAGGGATAACGCCGGCCTGGTTCACCTTCAGCGGAATATGTGTCGACTGTCCGCCGTACATCTTTCTCCCGACTACCCTTTTCGCATACTGTACAGGTATCCTTCTCTCGCCCTGCTGTACTTCTATGATGCCGACAACGACAACTATGCAGAACAGTATGAACAATACTATCGACATCATATTTATCGTGCCCTGCGAATAGCTGTTTCCTATCGATCTTACAGCGCTCGGCATCCTGGCTACGATGCCGCCGAAGATCAGGAGCGAGATACCGTTTCCGATACCGTACTCGTTTATCTGTTCTCCGATCCACATCAGGAATGCCGTGCCGGCCGTCAGGACCAGTATGATAGTGATCACCGAGAACGCGTCCGTAGAGATGAGCGCCTGTCTGAACATGCCTATCGTAATACCGGTCGCCTGTATCAGGCCGAGAGCTATTGTCAGATACCGTGTTATCTGCGTGATTTTTTTCCGGCCTTCAGTTCCCTCTCTCGCCAGCCTTTCAAGCGAAGGTATGGCGATAGTCAGGAGCTGGAGTATGATCGATGCGGTGATGTATGGCGTGATGCCAAGCGCAAAGATCGTCATATTGCCGAATGAGCCGCCCGAGAATAAATCGAAAAGGTCAAATAAGCCGTAATTGCCGCTGAACAGTTCCGCGAGAACGGTTCTGTTGACTCCCGGGACCGGGATGTTCGACCCGATCCTGAAGACGACCAGCATAAGGAATGTAAAGATCATCTTGCGTCTGATCTCTTCATTGGCCCATGCCTTTCTCAATGTTTCCATCAGGCTCACTTATATCACCTCTGCCTTTCCTCCCGCGGCTTCGATCTTATCCACGGCAGTCTTACTGAACTTATGCGCTCTTACAGTGAACTTCTTCTCAACTTCACCGTTCCCGAGGATCTTTACCCCGTCCTTTACCTGCTTGACGAGGCCTTCCTTTTTGAGCAGTTCCGGCGTGATGACTGTATCAGCGTCAAACCTGTTCAGCGCCGACACATTGACTTCCGAATACTCTGTTCCGAAAATATTTGTGAATCCCCTCTTCGGGATCCTTCTGTAAAGCGGCATCTGCCCGCCTTCGAATCCGAGTCTGACGCCGCCGCCGCTTCTCGATTTCTGGCCGTTCATGCCTCTGCCGCCGGTCTTTCCCTGACCCGTGGCATGACCGCGGCCTCTTCTCTTGCGGTTCTTAGTTGAACCTTCGGCAGCTGTCAATTCGTGCAGTTTCATTTCCTGTGCACCTCCATTCCTGTTATTCTTCTATAGTAACAAGATGCTCAACTTTCCTTACAGCTCCGCGAGTCATTTCATTGTCGACCAGTTCAACTGTCTGGTGCATCTTCTTCAAGCCTAACGCTTCGATCACTTTCTTCTGTTTAGGGGTAGCGCCGATCGTGCTTTTTGTAAGTGTTACTTTTACTTTCTTAGCCATTTCTGCCTCCTCCTATCCCAGAATCTCTTCGCGGCTCTTTCCTCTGAGTCTGCCGACCTCTTCGACAGTCTTCAGATTTTTGAGCCCTTCAAGGCAGGCATAAGCCATGTTGACCGTATTGTTCGATCCTACAGACTTAGCTCTTACGTCCTGTATCCCGGCGGACTCGAGCACTGTACGTGCGGACGACCCCGCGATAACTCCCGTACCTTCTGCAGCGGGCATGATCAGGACCTTGCCGGCTCCGAACACGCCTTTGATCGCGTGAGGTATCGTTGTCCCAACAGTCGGGACTTCTATCAAATTCTTTTTGGCATCCTCAGTCGCTTTTCTGACGGCTTCAGGTATCTCCTGGGCCTTGCCCAGTCCGACGCCTACGTGCCCGTCGTGATCGCCTACGACGACAGTCACGCTGAATCTCATGTTCCTGCCGCCTTTGACAGTCTTCGCGACACGTCTGATGTTGACGATCGTTTCTTCAAGATCGAGTTTGGATGCATCAATAGTATTACGCATTCCTGTGTCCTCCCTGCTAGAATTTCAGTCCGGCTTCTCTCGCGCCGTCCGCCAGTTCCTTGACTCTGCCGTGATAAATGAATCCGGCTCTGTCGAATGTTACTTCACTGATACCGGCAGCGAGCGCTCTTTCGCCGAGTTTCTCTCCGACTGCCCTGGCGCCTTCTTTGTTTCCGCCGTTTTCTATCTGTCCCTTCAGTTCCTTGTCGATAGACGAAGCCTGGGCCAGTGTCCTGCCGCTCACGTCATCGATGATCTGAGCATAGATATTCTTATTGCTCCTGAATACGCACAGGCGAGGTTTCTCAGGAGTGCCGGCCAGATATCTTCTGGCTCTCTGGTGTCTCTTGACACGCATGTCATTTCTGCTTTTTGCCATTTGACGTTACTCCTTTCTTTATTCTCCGCCCGCGACGCCTGCTTTACCTTCCTTGCGGCGGATGTATTCGCCCTCATATCTGATGCCCTTGCCCTTATACGGC
>JAZAUJ010000100.1:0-4663 GCA_036342375.1 Anaerovoracaceae bacterium
AGAGAACCTCAGGGCGCTCGGCATCGACGCGCGTGAAACGGAAGACGGGCTGCGCGTCCGCGGCGGGAAAATACAGGGCGGAGAAGTCAGCGGTTTCAATGACCACCGCATAGTGATGGCGTGCGCTGTCGCAGCGACGGCGGCCGCCGGGCCGGTCACGATACACGGCGCCGAAGCCGCGGCGAAATCGTACCCGCGGTTCTTTACTGACTTCAGACGGCTCGGAGGCAATATCATCGGAGGGCAGAATGACTGACAGCGGAAAGATGATCCCGCGTTCCTCGTTCGGGGAGGCGGTCAGGGTCACAGTGTTCGGCGGTTCGCACGAGCCGGAGATCGGCTGCGTGATAGAAGGACTGCCGCGCGGCGTGATGGAGGATATAGATGAAGAACGGCTGCGGGCGTTCCTCGGCCGCAGGGCTCCGGGGCGAAGCGAATTCGCGACGAAAAGAAGAGAACCGGATATCCCGGTGGTGACGTCCGAAGACCCGCTCACGATAGTTATAAAGAACACGGACATACGGCCCGCCGATTACAAAAGGACGGCGGGGATACCGAGGCCCGGCCACGCGGACTATACTGCCGCGGTGAAATACGGCGGGCGCGTGAATATGTCCGGCGGCGGACCGTTCTCGGGAAGGATGACAGCTCCGCTGTGCATTGCCGGCGGGATAGCGCTGCAGCTGCTCGAAAAAGAAGGCATCAATGTATGCGGGCACATATCTTCTGTCGGCGGGATCGACGACAATGTCCCCTCAGAGGCGTACACCGGATTTTCGGGTGAAGGCGCCCGGACTTCGTTCGACTACGGCGCGGCCGGCGCGAAGGACTTCCCGGTATTCGATGACAGAGCCGGGGAAAAAATGAAAGATGAGATACGGAAGGCTGCCGCGGATCTTGATTCTGTCGGCGGCGCTGTCGAAGTATTTATAACAGGATGTCCGGCCGGCGCAGGCGGCCCGATGTACGACGGCATAGAATCGGCTATGGCGCCTGTCCTGTTCGGGATACCGGCTGTCAAAGGCGTCGAGTTCGGCGTGGGATTCCGCGCGGCGTCGATGCGCGGGTCAGAAAACAACGATCCTTTCATCGCAGGAGAGGACGGCGTGCGCACGAAGACAAACAACGCCGGCGGTATCCTCGGAGGGATCACGGACGGCATGCCTGTCGTCCTGCGAGTCGGCTTCAAGCCGACCCCGTCCATCGCGAAGGCGCAGGACTCCGTGGATCTCGGGACAATGAAGCCCGCGAAATTAGAGATAAAGGGGAGACACGACCCGTGCATTGCCGTAAGGGCAGTGCCTGTCTGCGAAGCGGCGGCTGCAATAACGCTGCTCGACGTATTGAGGAAAGAAGGGAAATTATGAGTGACCTTAATGAACTGCGGTCGGAGATCGATGTTATAGACCGCGAGATCATTGACCTTTTCAGGCGCAGGATGCGCGTGGCGCTCGACATCGCTGAATACAAGCGCGAAAACAGCGTGCCTGTCACCGACAGCGGGAGGGAAAGCGACATCCTGAAAAAAGTAGCGGAGCTTGCCGGAGAAGAGCTCGCCCCGTACGCGGAAGAACTCTACCGCTCCATGTTCGAAGTCTCAAAAGCGTATCAGCGCAAGAGCATCGGGAGGTGAGCCCCGTGTACGGACTCGTCGGCGAAAAACTCGCCCACAGCTATTCCGGGATCATCCACGAAAAATTCGGATATGATTACGGGCTCTTTGAGATACCGAAACAGGATTTCGCTTCATTTATCCGGGCGCGTGATTTTGACGGCCTCAATGTCACGATACCCTACAAGCGCGATGTCATCCCGTTGCTGGACAGACTTGAACCTGCGGCCGAAAAGATCGGCGCCGTGAACACTCTGTATTTCGACGGGGATAAGCTTGTCGGCGCGAACACGGATTATACGGGTTTCCTGTACATGGCCGACAGAGCCGGCGTTTCGTTCGGCGGGAAAAACGTTCTGCTGCTCGGTACGGGCGGTGCTTCGCTCATGGTGCAGCAGGCGCTCACGGACAGCGGCGCGGGAAGTATCACTGTCGCGTCCAGAAGGGACAGCGCCGCAGTGAAACCGGGAGCAAAATGCGTGACATATCGGGAACTGGGATCGGACTCGGAACTGTCAGGATCGATCGACATTATCGTGAACGCGACGCCGGTCGGGACATATCCGGACTGCCCGGCATCCGCTGTCGATCTTTCTGATTTCCCGCATTGCGAAAGCGTGCTGGATCTCATCTACAATCCGTTCAGAACGGGCCTGCTGCTGCAGGCAGAACGCAGAGGACTGAAATATTCAAACGGCCTTCCGATGCTCGTCGCGCAGGCGGCGGCGGCGTCTGAGCTCTGGACGGGAGAAGAGCGCATGAGTTCAGTGCCCGCAATCACGGCGGAACTCGCGGGGAGCGTAAAGAATATAGTCATTGCAGGGATGCCGGGATCCGGGAAATCTTCTGTCGGACGGGCCGCCGCTGAAATGCTCGGCCGCAGCTTTATTGATACCGACGATGAGATCGAAAAGCGGACGGGCAGATCGCCCGCGATGATAATAACGGAGGACGGCGAGCCCGCGTTCCGCAGGATAGAATCCGAAGTGCTCCGCGAGTGCTGCAGGGAGCGCGGCCTTGTCATAGCGACGGGCGGAGGCGCCGTGACCGTTCCGGAAAATATAGATTACATGCGGCAGAACGGAGACGTCGTGTATCTCGCACGCGACGTATCGCGTCTCGCTTCGAAAGGGCGCCCTCTCTCGGGCGGCATCGAAAAGAGGAAAGAACTGCTGAAAAAAAGACTCCCGATGTATCGGGAGGCTTCGGATCTCACTGTTGAGAATAACGGCAGCATAGAGAGCGCGGCGGCGGAGATCATTGCGCGTACCGCGAGAGGAAGCGCCGGCGCCTAACTCTCATCTGATATGTCTTCTGTGCCCGCGTCCGCGGCGCGCAGAAGATCTTCTGTTTTCAGGAAAAACGACATGCCGAGCCTGCCGGCGCTCACGGCGATCTTATCCTGTCTGAGCGCGCGCGAATCGACTACTGTCGGGAACTTTCTTTTCATTCCGAGCGGAGAACAGCCGCCGTGGACATATCCTGTAAGACGCTGAATGTCCTGAGTCTTTACCATCTCGATTTTTTTCTCGCCGAAATATTTCGCGGCGCGTTTCAGAGACAGATGGCGGTCGACCGGGATGACGCAGACGTAATGTTCTCCTCCGGCGCCGACTGTGACAAGCGTCTTGAATGTCTGATCGTACGCTATGCCCGTCTGATCCGCGGCTTTCAGGCCGTTTTCGAAACCGTGCGAAACATCGTACTCTATTGTCTCATATTCTATTCCCAGCGCGTCGAGTTCGCGCGCCGCGTTTGTCTTTTTATGTTTGTTTTTCGGCATTGATGCCATCCTCTTTACTCTGTCGTGCTGAGTATCGTGTCGTCCTTCACGTCGGTCTGGCTGACTTTCATCTTATTTACGTCGGACGTGTCTATTTCTTCGTTGAGCGCGAGGATCGTCGGACCGAGGTATGTGGTCTTCAGCACTTTCCCGTCGACAGTTATCCTCGAATTCTCCGTGAAGTTCTGTCCTTTGATATAGTAATTGTCGCCGATCTTGAAAATGTTGCTTATCTTGATTTCCTTTACGCCCATTTTCATTTCCAGTTTTTCGAACGGGTTCTTCCCGCCGTAGATATACTGGCTGCCGTAAAGCATATCGTACTGCAGCATTTTCATTTCCTGTTCGTAGTTTTTATCGCCGCTGTGGTTCTGCTGGAACGTCACCATCGTGCCGTTCGTAATCCCGATCCTCTTCAGAAGTTCCGATCCGATCTGATAGGCGGCGTAATCTTTGTCCGTCTTTTTCTCAAAATTATAGTTGCTCCAGATCACATAGTCCGTCTGGTAAAGACTGCGGTCCTTGCGGATGTTGTCCTCAGTCAGATTGTCGAGCGCGGGGAGGTGGTCGCCGTACATGACGACGATCGTCGGCTCATCGTACTTTTCGAGCGTCGTCGTGAGGTCCTTTATGAATTCGTCCATTTCATGGATCTGATTGGCGTAATATTCCCACGACCATTTCAGTTCTTCCGTAGGCGCTTCCTCGCATGTGATCTCGGGGTCCTCTATCATCTGTTCCGTAGGATATTTCCCGTGGCCCTGCACGGAGATCGTGTAGATATAGTCTTCGTTCTCAGTCGAATTCAGCGCGTCCATGATATTTTCTGTCAGGACATTGTCGCGCGCCCAGCCTTTCGGCGTCATCGTGACATTGTTCATGTATTCTATAGACGTGAAGGTTTCGAAGCCGAGTCCGCCGAGCACCTCGTTCCTGTGATAGAACGCGGCTCTGTGGTTATGTATGGCGTGCGTCGAATATCCTAATTCACGCAGGTCATACGGGATGCTCTCGCAGTTTTTCTTCAGCAGGACGGAGTTGTACGGATATTCTCCGGGGCCGAAGAAATGCACGCTCATGCCGGTCATCGTCTCGAACTCTGTGTTCGCCGTGCCGGCGCCGACAGCCGGAACAGTAAGCTTTCCTGTCGAATATTTTTTCGTGAGGCTTCTGTAATACGGTATCGGATCTTCCGACAATTTCACATTATTTACGATATTCGGGTCGATGAATGACTCGAGCTGCAGGAATATGATATTCGGCCTTTC
>JAZAUJ010000101.1:0-4621 GCA_036342375.1 Anaerovoracaceae bacterium
AAAAGAACGGACCGCCTGATGTCATCGCTTCCTGAGGCGAGATAATCGAAATACATGAGCACGCTGTCGCCGCCGTCTATCCTGTCGTCCCTGTCCGCCCAGAGCCCCATGAAGTCCTCGACTGTCTTCTGACGCAGATTCGGGAGGAACGACTTCAGGCCGGAATGACGTCGGACTATCGGCAGCAGATCGAGGTCGAAAGGGAGGCGAGGAGCGATCCCGTGCATCCTCATGCGCCGCGCCATGAATGGACCGTCGAAACTCCTGCCGTTATACGTTATCATCACATCGATACCTTCGAGCTCCCGGGAAGCAGCGCGCAGCAGAGCCGCTTCATCTTCAGGCGTTCCTTTGTCTGAAAAGATCTGCACGAATTCGAAACTCTCCCCGCGTTTCTTCAGGATCCCTATGAGTATGCATGACGCGCGCGCCGGCGACAGGCCGGTAGTCTCGATATCGAGCGCAGCGATATCGAGTCCGCCGAAATACTGATCGAACGGCGCGTATGTAAATTCTTCTATTTCCTCTTTTTCGCGTATTATTTCCATGCGTAGATTATACACGCCCGCGGCGCTTGCGTAACGGCAAAAACATCGCGCGGCGCGCTTTGTCCTGAATAACAAAATAGGTTGCGAATGCAACCTGTTTTGTTCAAAAGGGGTATTGGGATTAGAGATTAAAACGGTTATCAGGTAATAACCACATCTGTATAGTAACCCAAAATAATCGCTTCGTCAACCTTTTTTGATAAAATTTCAAAAAAGATAGTGCGCTTTTTTTCTCAACATATACCCGTGTATAATTTCACACCCGGTGATCAGTCGCTTTTCAAAGCAATATTTCATGGTACAGCCGGCAGCGAAAGTGATATAATATGGACTATGCACGGATTCGGGATATCCGTTCGGAGGATGGATCGCATGAGTACTCTTACCGATACTATAAATAACAGCAGAAAGATCGTAATAAAAATAGGCAGCAATGTCATGTCAACGCCGGACGGTCACATAGACCGCGGCGTCGTCGGCGGCCTCGTCGACCAGTACTGCAGGCTGATAGACAGCGGAAAACAGATAATCGTAGTGTCGTCGGGCGCGGGCGCTTTCGGCGCGGGCGCTATGGGCAAGATCGTGCTTCGCCATATAGTGCATTATTATCAGTCGCTCTGCGCTGTCGGACAGGTCGAGATGATGATGGCGTACAAGGAATTTTTCGAAAAGCACGGGCACCGCGTCGCGCAGATGCTGCTCACGCGCGATGATTTCGCAAGCGACGAACGCACACTGAACATACGGAATACGCTCCTGACGCTCGTTGACGAAGGCATCGTGCCGGTAATAAACGAAAACGACACGGTCAGCGTGGACGAGATAAAATCCATCGGCGACAACGACACGCTCGGCGCGTTCACCGCGAAGCTGTGGAACGCGGATCTTTACATCATACTTTCGGATATCGACGGGATATACGATTCAGATCCTAAAGGGAACCCCGGCGCGAAACTCATAGAAGAGGTGCATGACATAGACGCATTGACGGAGCAGATAGAGATAGGCGCCGCGGGCGCGCTCGGAAAAGGCGGGATCTCAACGAAGATACGTGCGGCGAGGATACTTGAGGATGTCGGCATCCCGACTGTGCTGCTGAACGGCGGCAGGGAGGATATACTGATAGAGGCAATGCACGGACGGGCCAGAGGGACCGGATTTTTCAATAATAACGACACAGGGGGCAACGCATGAAAATAGGATTCATAGGAACGGGCAACATGGGCGGCGCGATAATGCGCGGTTACGGGAAATACGCGGCGGAGCGCGGCGATGAGCTTTACGGTTTCAACAGAACGAGATCGAAGCTCGAGGCTGTATGCAGGGACAGCGGAGCTTCTCCGCTCGGTTCCATAGGCGAAGTCGTCGAGACATGCGATATATTCGTTATCAGCATGGAACCGAAACAGATACGCGAGCACATATCCGAGATAACCGAGAAATACGACAGCTCGAAACTTGCCGTATCTATCGCTGCGGGCGTGACTATAGACTGGCTCGAATCGCATTTCGGAAAAGACGCGATGATCGTGAGAGTCATGCCGAATATGCCGATAAGAGTCGGCGAAGGCATGGCGTCGCTCAGCAGGAACAGCAAGGTCACTGACAGGATGTTCACGAAAGTGCTGGAGATATTCGAGGCAGCCGGCCGCGCCGAGGAAACGGATGAGGATATCATAAATACTATAGGCGCCGTTTCGGGAAGCAGCCCGGCCTATACGTACATGTATATCGACGCGATGGCGAGATGCGGCGAAGCGAACGGCATGGAATATGATCAGGCCGTCAGGTTCGCGGCGCAGTCAGTGCTGGGAGCCGCGAAGGTCGTGCTGGAATCGGACGATACGCCGCATGACCTCGCGAT
This sequence comes from Anaerovoracaceae bacterium, assembly GCA_036342375.1. Classification (GTDB taxonomy): domain Bacteria; phylum Bacillota; class Clostridia; order Peptostreptococcales; family Anaerovoracaceae; genus JALCRY01. The sequence continues at coordinate 2,413 of JAZAUJ010000101.1, forward strand.
GTCAGTGTGCACAGAAGGCGGCAGCACCATAGAAGGATATAACGTTCTCAAAGAGAACGGCTTCGAAAAGGACATTCAGGACGGGCTGCAGGCCGCGATAGATAAAAACATCAGCATGTCGAAAGGGGAATAGCGGATATATCATGGAGCCATTCGAGGAGAAGACATTAGAGACAAAGCGCATATATGAACCGCGCGTTATCAATCTCAGGAAGGATAAGGTCACAGTGAGAGGCGGCAGGACATCCTGGCGCGAGATCGTTGAAAACAACGGCGGCGCAGTCGCCGTGGCCGTGACAGAAGATAAGAAGATCATCATGGTGAGACAGTTCAGGAAGCCGTTCGACCGCGTGATGACAGAGGTGCCCGCCGGCAAGATAGAGCCGGGCGAGGATCCGGACAGTACGGTCAGACGCGAGCTGAAGGAGGAAACGGGATACACGGCCGAAAATTATGAACTGCTGTCCGTCATGTATCCTTCCGTCGGCTACACGACGGAAAAACTGTATATCTATCTCTGTACCGGACTGGACGCCGGAGAAACGGATTTTGATTATAACGAGTCGATAGAGATACACAAAGTCGATTTCAAAGAGATATATGATAAGGTCCTCGCCGGCGAGATCCACGACGGAAAGACCATTGCGGGAGTGCTCCTCGCGGCCCCGCGTGTGATTTAGTTATTGTAAACCGCACGGGTATCATGTATACTTATCGATGTGATCAGTGACGGTTTCCGGAGGAAGAATGTATTTAGAAGGGTTCATGGAGTATCTGCGAAGCGAGAAGCGGCGCTCCGCCAATACGGTCGAGGCGTACAAGCGGGATTATATCAGCTTCGCGGATCACGCGCATAAAAAGGGGATAGAGGATGTAAAGGATGTTTCGGGAGCAGATGTGCTCTCTTATCTTTACGAACTCAGAGACGAAGGCAAATCAGCCGCGACAGTTAACAGAAAACTAGCTGCGCTGAGGTGTTTTTTCAGTTACCTGAAAGAACAGGGCATTATAGAACACGATCCGACGGACGGAATAAAATCTCCGCGTGTAAGCAGGAAAAAAATAGAGTATCTCAGCATTGATGAGGTAGACAGGCTCTTATCAATGCCTGACGACAGTGTAAAAGGAAAGCGCGACCGCGCGATACTCGAGCTCATGTACGCTACAGGCATCCGGGTGAACGAGCTTGTCGCGACGGATATAGACGACCTTAACTTAAGGATCGGTTTCTATACCTGCAGCGGCGAAGCCGGCAAGGCGCGGATCATCCCGATAGGCCGGCCGGCGAGAAAGGCGCTCGAGGATTACCTCGACAACAGCAGGAACATGCTGCTCCGCGACAATATCGAGGAGAAGGCGCTGTTTGTGAATTATTACGGAAAAAGGCTGACGAGGCAGGGCCTGTGGAAGATATTGAAGTCATACGGCGAAAAGGCGGGGCTCGAGCATGTGCTGACGCCGCACACGCTGAGGAATTCATTCGCGGTGCATATGCTGCAGAACGGCGCCGACCTCAAATCGCTGCAGGAACTCATGGGGCATGAGGATCCGGCGGCGACGCAGGTATATTTGTCTGTCATCAAGAGCAGGATAAAGGACGTCTATGATATGGCGCATCCCCGCGCGTGACGCATATTATTTCCGGGCGCCGCTGCTGATGTTTACTGCATTGGCTGACGGCAGGACACAGCCCGGCCCGGGAAATAACGATCAACGATCAGAGAAAAAACGACATCAACGGAGGAATAAATATTAAGCGAATGTGATTTGTATGTGAAAGATTCGCTTATTGATTGTAAAAAATTTTACGTGACTGTAATATAAATGGCAGTGAGGTATGGGAGATAGGGTCTGATATTTCGAATGAAAGAGAGACTTTTTTTATGTTAAAGAGAACAGTTACGATTATTTTTGCATTGATGCTGACAGTAAGCATGCTGGCGGTGCCGCAGGCAAGCGCGGCGGGAACAACGACATCCGGAAATGATTCCTCCGCATTCACTTTAAGAGCGAGCCGCAGCGGGAATACTGTAAAGCTGAGCTGGGACAAGTATTCCGGCGCAAAATGGTATTACCTTTACTATGTGAACGAGGATAACTCAACTGCGCTGATATGCAGGACGGCAAGGACTTCATTTACTGATACTGATAAAAGCACGGATGCCGGAAAAACAGTAAAGATAGACAATAACAGCAATTACAAATATGT
>JAZAUJ010000102.1:0-4607 GCA_036342375.1 Anaerovoracaceae bacterium
CTGAATGACAGGAAACCGACCGGCATGAGTGTCGTTGTCGGTGTTCCGAGCGGAGTCACGGAAGTCGAGAAGATAGCTGTGGAGGAAGTCGTCCGTCAGATGGGCGCGAGGGAAGTGTTCATTATCGACGAACCTACTGCCGCGGCCATAGGTGCCGGCATGGATATAGACGGAGCCGAGGCGTGCATGATAGCCGACTTCGGCGGCGGCACTGTCGATATAGCCATACTGGCTCTCGGCGGCATTGTTGTGAGCACGTCTCTCAGATATGCCGGAGACCAGTTCGATGAAGCCATCATACAGTATGTCAGAAAGAAAAAAGGCGTGCTTATCGGCAACAAAACGGCCGAAATGCTGAAAATGAGCGTCGGATGCGCGCTTGTCGAAAATGACAGTTCAGGAAAAGAGATCATCGAGTCCGTCGAAGCGAGAGGCCGCGATCTGATCTCGGGACTTCCGCGCACGCTGAAGGTCACGAACAGGGACATGGAAGCTGCGCTGCATGAGTCGATGGAAACGATAATCGAGGCCATTAAGAACACAGTGGAAAAGGCGCCTCCGGAAGTTGCCGCGGACATCGCTGAAAAAGGCATGATGCTCTCGGGCGGCGGAGCGAATCTCCATAACCTCGACAAGCTGATCGAACTCAGGACAGGCCTTAAAGTTACTATAGCCGAGCAGCCTTATGAGGCCGTGGCTATAGGAGCGGGAAAGAGTCTCGAGAATATAGATAAATTAAGACTCTACGCCGATGATAAGAAGAGAAGATAGGACTCGTGATTTAGCTTATGAAATGGTTCAGGGAACATAAAATTTTCTCGGTCATAGCGGCTATCATCCTGGTACAGATCCTTATTATCGCCGGCTCGCTCGCGACTGCGGGCGGAACCGGCATGTTCGGACGCGCGCTCCAGACTGCTGCGTCAGCTGTAGCGAAACCGTTCGAAGCTGTTACGAGCGGCATAGGAAACACTGTTTCAGGCATCATAAATTTCAGAGACACACAGAAAGAAAACATCGCGCTCAAAGAAGAGAACGCGAAACTCAGGCAGGAAAACCAGGAACTCAAGCTGAAAAAATCGCAGCTCGAGGAGCTGAGAGACCTGTCGAAAGCGTTCAGTTTCGAGCCGTTCAGAGAATCAAGCACCGCTATAGCCGGCAATATCACGGAGATAGATTATTCGAATCCGTATATAGTATTTACTATTGACGCGGGCAAAGAAGACGGCATAGCAAAAAACGATATCGTCGTGGACGGAAAGGGACTGGTCGGCTATGTGCAGGAGACCGGACGCGGATGGTCTAAAGTAAAATCCATACTTTCTACATCCAACAATATCAGTTTCAAGGTGCTTCGCGACACATCGGTGACCGGAGTACTTCACGGAAACGGGAAACATGCGCTTTCCGGCTACCTGATGGAAAATTCCGACCGCGTCATCAAGGGAGACACTCTGGTGACGACCGGCATCGGGAGATATCCTGAGGGCATCAGGATCGGTACCGTCACAAAGGTATCGTTCGATGATGACCATCAGCTGAAGACTGTAAAAGTTGAGCCGACCGTCAAATTCGGAGGGCTCACAAGGGTGGCGGTGTTCAAATGACAAGACTGCGCGTGACCGTAATGTACATCATAGCGCTGATATGCCAGATGACACTGGCCGGCATAATAAGCATCAGCAATGTGGGGCCGAATCTGATTCTGTGCCTCACTGTTGTCATTATTTTCGTTTTCGATGACGGATGGAAATGCTTCCCGTATGCTCTTGTAACGGCATTGCTGCTGGACATATGCGTCGGATCGTGTACGGGCGCGGCGTCACTTTCGCTCACATTCACTATCCTGCTCGCTTATGAGGCGAGAAAGATACTGAATACGGAGCAGGTCCTTCCGATGTTTGCAGCCGGCGCGTGCTGCACGCTGCTGTATGATTTCGTGTACTGGATAATCATGAAAATCGCGGGAGATCCGATGACACTGCTGTTTATGCTCAAATATCAGCTGTTCTATATCATCTACAATGTGATCATTATGTATTTCCTGTTCAGATATTTTGACAGGATCAGGATCAGGAGAGAATTGGAAGAAGACGAAGTCGATATATGACAGAAAAAGATAAAAACAAAAACGAAAACAGAGAACGGGGCGGACGCGGGGCGTCAGAAAAACGCGATCGCGACGGGAAACGGAAACGGAATACGGGCGGCGGCGCCCGCGTAAAGAAAATCAGGCGCCGTTTCCGCGACGTGATATACGACAGCATCCCCGCCAGGAAATTCAGAGAGAACAAATTCATCATCTGGCTGAATTCCGATACCGCGAAAAACAGGCTCAGGCACAGCAGGCTCAGTTCATCGAGGCACGCTCAGGTCGTGGCCGTGCTTGGCGTGCTCGCGCTTATTCTTGTGGCGAGGCTTCTTGTTCTGACTGTTTTCGAACACGGAAGATGGGAAGCCAATTCCGAATCTACGTCGACCAGGACTATATATACGACCGCCGCTCGCGGGAACATCTATGACAGATACGGGAGACTGCTGGCCGGCAACAAGCAGAATTTCAGCGTTCGCATGAGCGTGAACGGGCAGACGAGCAAACAGCTCAACAAGTCGATCACGCGTCTGTTAAAGGTGCTCAGGCAGAACGACGATAAATATGTGGACGATTTCCCGATAAAGATCTCTGACGGTAAATATTACTATACATATGATCAGGAAATAACTAAATGGCTGAAAGAGAACGATCTGCCGGCCGGTACATCCGCGGAGAAGGCTTTCAAGGCGCTCAGGGACAAGCTCGGCATCGATAAGTCGCTTTCGAATTATGATGCCCAGACGGAAATGCAGCAGACATACTCCACATATCCTCCTATAGACATCACTACGATGCAGTATACATATACGAAGGAGAAGAATGATTTCCTCGGAGGATATGATCTCAATACTGACATGTCCGCGAAAAAGGCGTTCAAAAAAATTAGAAATCAGATGGATATCGACAAATCAATGTCGGATACGTCCGCGAGGGAGATCATGTGCGTGCGTGACAAGATACACAGCCTCGGGTACAACCAGTATCTCCCGGCGCTTGTCGCGGAAAATGTGTCAGACGAAACTGTCATGACCATAGAAGAAGGCGGGAACGGCATAAAAGGAGCTGAGGTAGTATCGGAGACAAAGAGATATTATCCGAACGGCAAGCTCGCTTCGCATGTCCTCGGCTATATGGGACAGATCAGTGAAGCGGAGGCCGAGGAAAGGAAAGACGAAGGTTACGAAGCCGATTCCATGATAGGGGAAGCCGGCATAGAGGAGAAATACGAATCAGAACTGCGCGGCATAAACGGAAAGAAGACTGTCCAGGTCAATGCCGCGGGCGAAGTGACGGGCACACTGTCTGAAACGAATCCGAAAAAAGGCAAAGATGTCACGCTCACACTGGATTCGAAACTGCAGGAAGAAACGGAATGGGCGCTCGAGAACGGGATAGCCGCCGCCAGATACGGAGGAACGCTGAACAGCAAATACGGATCCGCATCATGCATTGAGGCCGCTCCCAAGGCTAAGACAGGCGCGGCAGTTTGTATAGATGTGAAGACAGGCGATGTTCTCGCGATGGCCAGTTATCCTGACTACGATCCGAACGATTTCGCGACAGGCATAAGCTCATCGAAGTGGGATGCGCTCCAGAGCGAGAATCCGAGGGATTCACTCGCTGAGGCGCCGCTTTACAACCTGGCGACGATGTGTGCCGTGCAGCCCGGTTCCACATTCAAGATGGTCACATGTTCAGCCGCGCTCGAATGCGGCCTGAATCCGTACACGTCGCTTTACGACAACGGTCATATCGTGCTCGGCGGCAAGTCGTTCGGCTGTGTCATCTGGAATATGTACAAGAAGAATCACGGCTATCTGAATATGTTCAGGGCCATAGAAGTATCGTGCAACTATTATTTCTATGACATCGCGACAGGCAAAGACTGGTATACAGGAGGGAAACTCGATTACGACAAGAAGATCACTGTCGACACGATAACGAAATACGCGGGCGAATACGGCCTCGGAAAATCTACGGGCATAGAGCTCGATGAAACGGTCGTAGCTGTACCGAGCAAAGATCAGAAAATATCGTCGCTCAAGAATTCTCTGTCAAATACTCTGAACGCGGCGGCGGAGACGTATTTCACGGAGGACACGTATTCGGACAGCAGGAAACTCAAGAGCAGCATTGATTCCATATGCGATCTCATCACGAAAAATCCGAAATACGACGACCTTCTGAGCAACGGACAGCTTGAAAAATACGGCGTGAAGAAAAGCAAAGTTGACGATATAGCTGATCTTGTCGTATTTACTTACGCTACACAGGCTAAGTGGACGACAGGCGACTCGTTCAACATCTGTATAGGGCAGGGAGACAATTCATATACTCCTCTGCAGATATGCAACTATGTGGCGACGATAGGAAACAAAGGAAAGCATAATTCCGTCAGCGTTGTCAAATCAGTGGAAGACAGGGGGACGACGGAAAAGGCCGCGAGCACTACCGTAGACGTTTCGCAGAAGAATCTCGACTATATCATGCAGGCTATGGAACTTGACGGAAA
>JAZAUJ010000103.1:0-4570 GCA_036342375.1 Anaerovoracaceae bacterium
ATGTTCCACCAGGTCGAAGGACTGGTTGTCGGCGAGGGCGTGACATTCGCCGACCTCAAGGGCACGCTCGACACATTCTGCAAAGAACTGTTCGGACCCGAATCGAGAACGAAATTCAGGCCCCATTACTTCCCGTTCACGGAGCCGTCGGCCGAAGTGGACGTGAGCTGTTTCAAGTGCGGCGGGAAAGGATGCAATGTCTGCAAGGGCAGCGGCTGGATAGAGATACTCGGCTGCGGCGAAACGCATCCGAACGTGCTGAAAGTCGGCAATATCGACACGGAGAAATATACAGCCTTCGCGTTCGGCATGGGCATTGAGAGAGTAGCAATGCTGAAGTACGATATCGACGATATACGCCTGCTGTACGAAAACGACGTGCGTTTCATAGAGCAGTTCAGATAGGGGGGAAGAATAATGTTAGTATCGCTTGAATGGCTTAATGATTATACAAAGATGGACAGATCCACGAAGGAGTTCGCTGACGCGATGACGCTGTCCGGAACGAATCTCGAAGTCATAAATTACGATGACAGAGTGATAGAGAAAGTAGTAGTCGGGAAAGTGCTTTCTGTTGAAAGACACCCGAACGCCGACAGGCTCGTCATAGCTAAGGTGGATGTCGGCAGCGGCAGTCCGGTGAATGTGATCACAGGGGCTCCGAATATCGTGCCCGGAGAAAGCGAAGGGTATCTTGTCCCTGTCGCGCTCGACGGCGCCGTTGTCCCGGGACCGATGCACGGTCAGCCCGCGACGGGAAAGCCGGTAAAGATCACGGGCAGCGAGATGAGAGGCGTGTTGTCGGAAGCCGTCATGCTCTCGTGCTCGGAGCTCGGGTATGACGACAAGGTCGCGCCGTTCGCGAGCCACGAAGGTATCTGGATCCTTCCTGAAAACGAAGGCCTTGAGCCCGGGGACGATCTCGTGGAAGCCCTGAAGCTCAGGCAGGACGTCGTGGACTTCGAGATAACTCCGAACAGGCCGGACTGCCTCTGCATGGTGGGCATCGCAAGGGAATCAGCGGCGACGTTCGGAGAGGAGATGCATTACCCCGATACCGAGGTCAGGAACCCCGGACCGGATAAAAGCTCCGATTACGTCAGCGTCGAGATAGACGATCCGAATCTCTGCCGGAGATATTACGCGAGAGTAATAAAAGACATAAAGATAGAACAGAGCCCGTGGTGGATACAGAAAAGGCTCATGCAGGCCGGGATGAGGCCGATAAACAATATCGTAGACCTCACGAACTTCGTCATGCTCGAATACGGCCAGCCGCTCCACGCGTTCGACTACAGATCCATTAGAGGCGGAAAGATAATCGTGAAGACCGCGGAAAACGGAGATACGTTCACGACTCTCGACGGCGTCGAGAGGGAGCTGAACGATCAGGTGCTCATGATAAACGACGCCGAGGGACCGATAGGGCTCGCGGGCATCATGGGCGGACTCGATTCCGAAGTAAAGGATGATACGCAGACCGTAGTGCTCGAAGCCGCGGCGTTCGACGGCCCGAATATCAGGGCATCCGAAAAATTCCTGAAGCACAGGACGGAAGGCGGGCTCAGATTCGAAAAGCATCTTAATACGCAGCAATGCAAAGACGCTTCGGACCGTTTCTGCAGGCTCGTCGAGCTCATCGGCGCGGGCACGGTGTGCGAAGGCGCCGTGGACATATATCCGACGCCGGACGAACCCGTAGAGACGAAGGTCAGAGTGAGCCGCGTAAACCATGTTCTCGGAACGGATATCCCGAGAGAGGAAATGGAGAAATATCTCAGGAGCCTCGAGATAGAAGTCGGAGGCGAAGGTGATATCATGATCTGCAGCGCGCCGACATTCAGAGGAGATCTTTCGATAGAGGAAGACTATATCGAAGAAGTCGCCAGGATGTACGGATATGACAGGATCCCTCTTACGGTGCCGAAAATGAGCGAGACAGCGAGGACGCCGGAAAAGAGACAGATGAGGGATATTGCAGGGAATACCCTGGCGTCGCTCGGATTCGACGAGACGGAAACATATTCATTTATCGATCCTGCCGTGATGGATAAAATAATGGCGCCAGGGGATTCGTGGGAGCGCGATTTCGTAAAGATACTGAATCCGCTCGGCGAAGAGACATCCGTCATGAGGACTATGCTCATACCGGGCATGATGCAGTCGCTCGCGACGAACTATTCGAGGTCGAACAGCAATGTGAGACTGTTCGAGATCGGAAGGACATTCCTGCCGACGCCGGGCGAAGAAACGAAGCTCCCGGACGAGCAGTACTCGCTCTGCATAGGGATGTACGGCGAAAACGAAAATTTCTATACTCTGAAAGGCGCGGTAGAACAGCTGCTCGATGAATTCGGCATTGATGATCTTGAGTTCACAGCCGAGAGCGGATATGAGACGTTCCATCCCGGAAGATGCGCGAGGATCTCGATCGCGGGAGAAAAGCCGGATGAGGCTCACTCGGAGCAGATAAAGGAGATGTCTGAGAAACTGCAGGACAGGAAGCCTGAAGACGTAAGTCAGGATGATGTCGTTATGATGCAGGATATGATCAGAATGATGGCGGGCGAGATGAAAAAGCAGCCGTGCGAGATCGGCATCATGGGCGAAGTGCATCCGGATGTATGCGCGAATTACGGCATCAAAGAGAGAGTCTATGTCTGCGAGATAATGTTCGAACTCGTCATGCAGGCGGCCGATATGGTGATAGAATACGAACCGCTCCCGGTATATCCCGCTACGTCGAGAGACATTGCCCTCGTCGTCAGCGAGGATGTCGAAGTCGGGAAGATCTCCCGCATGCTGCGGCAGGAAGGCGGCGAACTGCTCGAGAGCGTTGAGCTGTTCGATATTTACAGAGGCGACCAGATAGACAGCGGAAAGAAGAGCGTCGCGTTTACGCTCAGATACCGCGATAAGAACAAGACGCTGACCGACGATGAGGCGAATGCCGTCCATAACAGAGTCGTAGAGAAAGTATGCGGCGCGTTCGACGCCGAACTGAGGGACGAATAGGAGGAAAACAAGATGGCAAACAAAGTGTTGGTCACTATATACGGACGTGAATATACGATAGTCGGTGACAGGACGCGCGAAGAAATAGTGCGGCTCGCGGCTCATGTCGACGAAAAGATGAATGATGTCGCGGGCAGCCTCCCGGACGGAGCGATGTCGCAGGTCGCTGTGCTGGCGGCCGTCAATATGGCCGACGAATACTTTGAACTGAAAGAAGCCATCGCCGGCCGGGATCAGCGTATATCCGAGCTTGAGCAGGAAACGAAGAAATACACGGAACTCTGGGAGCAGGCGAAGCAGAGTTATGACGGGCTGAAGTCCCAGAACGAGCAGAACCTCGAGCGCGTCACGAATGAATCCAAAGAGGAAATAAGAGAGCTGCGCGAGCAGAAGGATTCTCTTCTCGGACAGGTGAACGCGAAGGACAGGGAGATACGCGAACTCATGCGAATGCAGGAGGAAACGAAAGCGGAAGCGGAACGCGGCTCCAAAGAGGCCGTCGAAGCTTCAGAGCAGAAGTACAAAGAGATGGAGAACAATTTCTTCGATATCCAGATGGAGAATATACAGCTCAAGAGCGAACTCGAAAAGCTGAAAAATGATTTGGAATGGGAGAGAAATGAACGGGAAAACCACTAAAATTCTCGAATATGACAAAATAACAGGCATGATGAAAGAGCAGGCGGGTTCTGAGATGACGAAAAGCGTCATCTCAGAACTTATGCCGTTCGACGATATCAGAGATGTGGAGTACGGCCTCGATGAGACGACGGAAGCCGTGGAACTCATCACATTAAAAGGGCCGCTGCCTCTCGGCAATTTCTATGATATACGCGATCTCATATCTCTTGCCGTCAAAGGCGGTTCTCTTAACATGGGGCAGCTGCTCAGGGTCCATTACGATCTTTCGACAGCGCGGAGCGTCTGTGCGTTCATGAAGGGCGACGACGTGCCCGAGCTCCCGCTCCTCAGGAGCCTTACAGAGGTCATCGCCGAGTTTCCGGATCTTGAAGAGGATATAGACAGGTGCATAGTATCGGAAGATGAAATGTCGGACAACGCGAGCTCTGAACTCAGGCAGATCAGACGCTCTATAAAACGGCAGGAGGAAGCCATAAAGGCGAAACTCACGCATATCGTGAACAGCGAGCACAACAGGACGAAGCTGCAGGACCAGCTCGTGACCATGAGAGACGGCCGTTATGTGATACGGGTCAAGTCGGAATACAGATCGCTGTTCCCCGGCATGGTGCACGACCAGTCTCAGACGGGCGCCACGCTGTTCATAGAGCCGCAGTCTGTCGTAGACATGAACAACGAACTGCGCGAACTCGGCATTGCCGAGAAAAAAGAAATAGACAGGATACTTGCTGAGCTCAGCGGACGCGTCGCGGAGCATCATGAAGAACTTCTGAACGATCTTGAACTTCTCACGCAGCTGGATTTCATTATGGCCAAGGGAAAGCTTTCCTGCATGATGGACGGCGAGCGGCCGGAGATATCCGCGTCCGGGATGATCGACCTCAGGAAGGCGCGGCATCCGCTGATAGATAAG